>JALOOE010000121.1 GCA_025454565.1 Anaerolineae bacterium | reverse complement strand
CCGCAGCGTCATACGCTGCCTGCGCACTTGCGACCTGCGCTTGAGCCGAAGCCAGCTTGGCCGCGCTGGCGCCCGCGGCTACCTTGTCATACGCCGCCTGCGCCGATTCGAGCTGCGCCCGCGCATCGGCGATGTCCTGCTCGGTGTTCGGATTCAGCGTCTGGGCCAACTGATCCTGCGCATTCTTGAGGTTCACCTGCGCGCTGCGCAGTTGCAAATTCAGATCGGTGATGTCCAGTTCGGCCAACACGTCACCAGTCTTCACGCGATCGCCTACCTTAACATTGACCCTCTTGACGGTGCCGCTCTGGCCGAAGCTCAAATCCGCCGATTGATGCGTTTGGATGTTGCCGGCCGAGTTGACCGTCGCCGTGAGTGAGCCGCGCTGGACGGTGGCAGTGGAAACGTTGGTCGCCGCTGCGACCTGATTCGGCTGCAACTTCAGGTAGACAACTCCTGCAACGAGCACTCCGACAACCAGGAGCACGATGAGCTTGACAGACTTCCTCTTCATTTTGAATCCCTTTCCTTTCCGCAGCGTAACGGGCTGCGCTCTCTCTTTTTGTATGCTGATGTTAAGGGTGCGCCTGGCGTCTGAGATGGGGCTAAGCGTAAACTGAGCGGATGCTGAGAAAACGCGCCGCGATCTTTCCAGCCAACGCTCAGCCGTTTCTCAGCGCGCTCTTGGAGCATGCACAAGGTGCAGGTCTAGATTTGGGAGCCACGCCGCCGAGACAAGGCACGCCCCCGGCATATGGGGCGCACCGCCCGGAGGTCCTGAGCCGGACTTGTGAGGTCGACTCTGCCCCTTAGTTGGTTTCCAGCGATTTCGGGGGGCCGTTTGTAGCAAGTCGGGCGCGGCCGCGATGATGCCGCAGCGCGTGGATCCTCTGGCGCGGACAGAACCAGGGCCACCAGCGCTCAGAACAAATGTGTTTCGTGTTTCACTAAACCGCTTTTTCCATAACAAATGACTGCCGCGCAGCACCAATTCCCTCTGCTGTTCCTCACAGTAGCCTCTTGCGTAATTCATCACCTATATGACGATTGACAAAGAATAGCACTATTAAATGCCTAAATAATGATATCACAATTGGCCCTGAACCAGTTGACATTTCCCACAATTCGTGGTAGTATATCCCAAAGAGTGGTTCTGAATAGTAAATATTTGGGATATGATCCCTAAGATCAACATCGTGACGCTCAAAGGGGCTGGGAAAGTGTTCTTCGGCGAGTCTGAGCACACACTGGACGATAAGAATCGGGTATCGCTGCCCATCCGGCACCGCGAGGAGCTGGGCGAGACGGTGATGATCGGCCGCGGTACCCGTGGCCAGATCAACGTCTTGCCGGTTGGACTGTGGAAAGAAATGGTCGACCGAGCCCAGCAGGCCAGCCAGGACCGGAGCGACATCGACGATACAGTGCGCTTTCTCTTCTCCTATAACGAAGCCGAATTGGATCGCCAGGGCCGGATGGTGATCCCCGCCTTGTTGCGCCGACATGCTGAATTATTCGACGACATGGTGGTGCTGGGCAGCGGAGATCGGGTCGAGATCTGGAGCCGGGAGAAGTGGCAAGATAGGGCAGCGAAGATCGTGAACGCCAAGCTGGCCCAGGAAACCGGCGACGATCGCCTGAAGCTGCAGGCGCTGGGACTGAATCTCTGAAATGGAACACACGCCCGTCCTGTTGACGCAGACGATCGCTGGTTTGGCTCTTGACTTAGGCGCCACCTGCATCGATGCGACGCTGGGCGGGGGCGGGCACGCTGAAGCGATCTTGGAAGCGATCGGGCCGCAGGGACGGCTCCTGGGCCTTGATGCTGATCCGGAGGCACTCGCTCGAGTCCAGACCCGTCTGGCTCGTTTCGCCGGGCAGGCGATTCTGGTGCAAGCCAACTTCCGGGACATCGGCGCCGTGGCGGTGGCTAACGGGTTCACAAGGGTGGACGCCATCCTCATGGATTTGGGCGTCTCATCATATCAGCTCTGGGATGCGGAGCGTGGCTTCAGCTTCACGGCGCCAGGGCCGCTCGATATGCGGATGGATCCGCACATGGAGCTCACAGCCGATGAGATCGTTAACACATGGCCGCAGGATGATCTGGCCGATATCGTCTACCGCTACGGCGAAGAGCCGCGCTCTCGTCGGATCGCCAGAGCGATTGTGGCCGCCCGACCGTTGCACACCACCGCTGAGTTGGCTGAGGTGATCGCGAAGGCCGCCGGCGGCGGGCGCGAGCGTAGCCGCATCCATCCGGCCACGAGGAGCTTTCAGGCGTTCAGGATCGCGGTCAACGATGAACTCGGCGCTCTGGAGTCGGCCCTGCCGCAAACGCTGGCATTATTGGCATCCGGCGGGCGGCTGGCGGTAATCACGTTTCATTCGTTGGAAGATCGCCCGGTCAAGCAGTTCATGCAGCGAGAGGCGCGTCATTGTTTATGTCCCCCGGACTTGCCGGCTTGCCGGTGCGGGCATAAGGCGCAGTTGCGGATCATGACCCGCAAGCCTATCCAGCCGGACGAGGGTGAGATCGCAGCCAACCCGCGCAGCCGGAGTGCAAAACTCCGGACTGCCGAAAGGTTGTAACGCTCGCTTTTTCAGAAGAGCGGTCGCCAACCACCATGGGCGTCCGCCAGGATCGAGTAACGGGACGCACCCGAACGATCTTGTACTTAACGGGCAAATCAATGTGAGCTGCCAGCGGCTCGCATGCTCAGGAGACGGATGATGCTCAACCGAACCTCGCTCACAACGCCAGGGATGCGATTGAACTGGGGCGCGCTACTGCGAAGCGTGCTCGGAGGCCCCAACGCCTGGCTGATGCAACTGACGCTTATTGCCGTGGTGGTCAGCCTGCTGGCATGCGCCTACCTGTGGCAATCAAGCGCGCTGAGTGACATCCAGAAGGATACCCGGCAGACCGAGCGAATGCTGACCACGCTGGAGCGTGAGAATGTCTCCCTCATGCTTCAGGTCGCCAAATGGAATGCTCCCGCCTATATTGAAGAGAAGGCGCGCCGAGAGGGCATGGTGCCGGGCCAGACGCCGTTGGCGATGCAGGTGCCGAAGCCGACACAACCTGTGTCCCGGCCGCACTCCTGGATGGGGGATGCGACCTCACGTTGGCAGCAATTGATCAGTAGTGTGCCCAGACCAGCCGCCGTTTTCCAGACGGCTATCTGGATGCGCTAGTCAGATGTCGAGTCAGTTGTGAATAGGGCCGAAATGGACGAGACGCCTTGGTGGAAGCGCAAGCCTTCTGCTGGCACTGTTCAGCCTGCTAAGCGGGTGTCCCTGCGGCAACTCTTGCACGGGTCTCAGCGGGACGGTGAGACGGCGCCGAAGCCGGAGGTGGCCAGCCAAGACCCGGATGAAAGCGACGGGCGGATCTCAAGCGGTCGCTTATGGTTCTTGCTCGCCACTTTCCTGGTGGTCGTCGTTATCATCACTGTGCGTATGGCCTACTGGGCGGTCGCAAGTCCCGCGCCGGGCCCGTCCAGGGGGGCCGCCGCCGCTGAGTTGATCCGAAGCCGCATCGTGGATCGCAACGGTTTGCTGCTCGCCACCGACAGCTTCTATTGGGAGGTCAACGCGAATCCTAAGGCGGTCAGGAACGACAAAGATTCTCAATCTTTGGCTACGGATCTGGCGCGCATTTTGGGACAGCCTGAGGCGGCGATCCGGGCCAGCTTGGCCGTTACCGGTTCGTACACCATGCTGGACAAACACGCCGACGAGGAGCAGCGCAAAGCCATCGAGGAGTTGAAGAAGCCGACGAGCATGATCTGGATGGATGAGAAGCGTGGACGGGCCTATCCTCTGGGGACGCTCGGCTCGCATGTGATCGGCTTCGTTAACCACGCCCGACTGGGACTCTACGGCATCGAGTCGAGCTATGATGCTTGGCTGATGGGCCAGCGGGAACTGGCAGAGGAACAGAAGGTCAAGAAGCCGGGCGCCTTGACGGACAGCGCAAGCTTGTATCTGCCCTCTCGGGGACGCCACGATCTGATTCTCAACGTAGATGCCGGACTGCAGCATATAGTCGAGAAGCACCTGGCTGAGGCAGTGGCAACCTATGACGCTGATGGGGGCAGCATCGTCGTCATGGACCCCAGGAACGGCGCGATCCTGGCGCTGGCCAATTATCCGAGTTTCGATCCGAATCGCTACTCGGACGTGAGAATGGAGCGCTGGATCAATGCCGCCATCAGCACGGCCTACGAGCCAGGCTCCGTGTTCAAGCTGGTCACCATGGCGGCGGCGCTGGATGCCGGAGAAATCACGCCTGACAGCATCTATCCTGACTCGGGCGAGCTCGCCATCGACGGGCGGATCATTAACAACGCTGACAAGAAACGTTACGGCAATGTTACGGTGCGAACCGCTCTAGCCAAGTCGATCAATGTCATCACCGCCCGGATCTGCCTCGACTTGGGCGCCGAAACCTTCTATCGCTATGTGCGACAGTTCGGCTTCGGTGCGCCAACAGAAGTGGACCTGAGCGCGGAAGTGAACGGCGAGGTCAAGGAGCCGGGGCACATCTATTGGAGCCGGTTCGACCTGGCAACGAATTCGTTCGGGCAGGCGTTGAGTGTCACGTCGATACAGATGATCAACGCTGTGGCAACTATCGCCAATGGTGGAACGCGCTATCAGCCGCAGGTGGCGAAAGCGCTGGTGCGTAACGGGCAGGTCTACAACTTGCCGCCGCACATCCTGGGTTATCCGATCAAACCGGAAACCGCCCGTACGCTCACCCAAATGATGGTGTACACCGTCGACAGTTCATCATACAGCAAGTTCATGCCGGGCTACCGAGTTGCCGGCAAGACCGGCACCGCGGAAATCTCGACGGCGAAGGGTTACACGCAGGATACGATCATGAGCTTTGTCGGTTTCTTGCCCGCCGCCGACCCGCAACTCGTGATCCTGGTGAAGATCGAAAAGCCCAAGCGCGGCGGACTCTGGGCCGAGCAAGTGGCTGTGCCGGTGTGGGCCAAGGTGGCACAGGATTCCGTGCGCAACCTAAGAATTGCGCCGGACGACCGAATGCCGTGAGCGGAACGTCTATGTTGCAGCTCTCAGACATCTGGCTAGGCGTAATCGGCGCCGCGCGGAAGCCGCCGGCAGCGTTCGCCGATCGGCCGATCAGCTCGGTCGTGGTCGACTCACGGGCCGCACAGCCGGGCGCGCTCTTCGTCGCGTTGCGCGGTGAGAAGACAGATGGCCATCTCTATTTGGTCGACGCGTTCGGCCGCGGGGCCGTCGCTGCGCTCGCCGAGCCGCGCGCGCTGGATTTGGGATTGAATGCGACCTTCATCATGCCGGATGGCGTCGTGCGTGTCGCGCCGGCTCAGACCGCAGCCGTGCCATATGTATTCATCGTGCCCGATAGCCTCGGCGGTTTGCAGAAGCTGGCGGCCGCCTGGCGCGAGCGGATGCCTGCCGTGGCGGTCGGCATCACCGGCAGCGTCGGCAAGACGACCACCAAAGAAATCGTTGCCAATGTGCTGGAACAGCGCTACACCACGCAGCGCAACGAAGGCAATCTGAACAACGAGATCGGCCTGCCGCTGACGCTGCTGAAACTGACGCCGCACGTTCAGCGCATCGTGCTCGAGATGGGCATGTATGATCTCGGCGAGATCGCGAGCTTGTGCCGTTTGGCTAAGCCGCGCATTGGCATCGTCACCAATGTCGGCCCGACGCATCTGGAACGCCTGGGTTCCATCGAGCGGATCGCGCAGGCCAAATCCGAGCTGGTGCAGGCGCTGCCTTCGGCTGATGCGGGCGGCGTCGCGATCTTGAACGCCGATGATCCATTGGTGCGCGCGATGGCGAGCCGCACGGCGGCCCGCGTGTTCACCTACGGCCTCGACGAGTCGAGCGATCTGTGGGCCGACGAGATCAGCAGCGAAGGACTTGAGGGCATTCGCTTTCGCTTCAACTACGGCAAGGAAGTCCTGCACGTGCACCTGCCGATGTTGGGTCGGCATAGCGTGCACACGGCGCTGCGCGCAGCCGCAGCCGGCCTCGTGGATGGTCTGAGCTGGACCGAGATCCTGGCGGGGCTGCAACAGCAACGCGGCCAGTTACGGCTGATGGTGGTGCCGGGCCTGCGTGACACGATGATCATCGATGACACATACAATGCCAGCCCGGTTTCGATGCTGGCGGCTCTCAACCTGCTGGAGGAGATCGTCAACGCTTCCCATAGGGCAGTTGTCGTGTTGGGGGAGATGCTGGAGCTCGGATCCTACGAGGAAGAAGGGCACCGTTTGGTCGGCGGGCGGGTGGCTCAGGTGGCGGCCAAACTGGTGACGGTGGGCAGCCGAGCGTGCTGGATCGCCGAAGAGGCGCTCGCCGTCGGCATGAAGTCCAACGACGTCCATCCGGCAGCGAACAACGATGACGCGATCGCCGTTCTGCTCGGGCTGATCCAGCCCGGCGATATCGTGCTCGTCAAGGGCTCGCGTGGGCTGGCGATGGAGTCGATCGTGGATGCGCTGGCCGAGACAGCGGAAGGTAAGAGCTGAGCCATCATGCCGCAACAACAGCCCGACGCTTTCGCACTGGCATTGGCTACCGTCTCGTTCTTACTGACGGTGGTCTGGGGTCAGCCGCTGATCAACGAGCTGAAGCGTCGTGGCATCGGCAAGAAGATCCACATCGAGGAGCCGGGTGGTCATCAGGTCAAGACCGGCACGCCGACCATGGGCGGTATGCTGTTCCTGGTGCCGGTCTTCATCATCACGCTGGTGCTGAATCTGGCCAACTTCCTTAGCGGCTTCGACTGGGGTAAGCAAATCCTCCAGCTCTTCAACTTCGCGGAGGGGAGTTCGCTGAT
>JALOOE010000120.1 GCA_025454565.1 Anaerolineae bacterium | reverse complement strand
GGAAGAAGAACTTCTGCATCCGCTCGCCCTTCGGGTCATAGTGGAATACGAAGCGGTGCATGACGTATTCAGTCAGGGTCCAGAGCACGATCCCCAGCAGAAAGGCGAGCGGGATGTAGGCCCATGACGCGCCGGTCGGCACGCTCGTGATCGCTCGCCACATGAAGAATGCCGCGACCGGCAGCCAGATGATCACGACCACAGCGGGATGGATGTGCGTGAAGAATTCCAGGAAGTCCGACTTGAACAGCCGGATCGGCTCATCGCTGTGGTTGATCTCCAGGGTATTTGCTGAAGTAGCCATTGAAGTGCCTCCTCGGATAGATAATTCGGGGCTCTTCGATCAATGACGAAGACAGCAGAGGTGGGAGGGTTGGATCGTCCTAGCGCCTCTGTCACCGAAGCGTCAGCATCACTTGCCCCAGCGTCACCAACATGCGCGTCTCAACCCGCACATCATGAATCACACCGGCGCGGGGGGCGCGCAGCTCGTTCTCCATCTTCATGGCCTCCAGGATCAGCAGCGGTTCGCCTTCGACCACCTGCTGACCCGGCGCCACCAGCACCTTGACCACCAGCCCCGGGATGGGCGCCTTGACCGTCAGCTCGCCGTCTGGGGGCTTAAGGTTGCGATCGACCAGCGCCAGCCGTCGCGAACGCTCATCCTGCACCTTGACCAGGTAGCGCAGCCCGCTGACCATCACGCCATAGACATTGCGCTGTTCGGTATCGGGATCGAGCACGACTTCGTGAGAGGCGTTTTCGAGGAGCAGCGAGTAGAGATGCCGCCCGCCGATCGCCTTCATGTCCGCCGCAAGCTCGATGCCGTCGATCACGATTCGCCCGTGGTGGTCGATGGCGATCTCGTAAGTCTGCTCCCCGATGGTCGCGTAGTACTTCATCTCTCTCTAGTCTCTATCTCTGATCTCTATCTGGTTTCTATCTTGTCCGCAGCGCGTTCGTGCGCCCGATCTGCCGCCACGACGAGACCTGCTCGCGCTGCTCACCGCAAGGTACGCCCAAGATGACGGCTTCCTGGCCGCGTTCATGCTCGACCAGGGCCGCGGCGATGGCCGCGACCCTCGCAAGATCACGGCTTGGCGCGGCCGACATGCGAAAGCCGTCCGGCCCATCCACGAACTGCGTGTCGAACTGGGCGCCCTGGTACCGGATATTGTCCATCATCTGCTGATGGAATGGGATCGTCGTATGCACGCCCCCGATGCGATATTCCGCAAGCGCGCGCCGCATCCGCAGGATGGCCTCGGCGCGCGTCTCGCCCCAGACGATCAGCTTCGCCAGCATCGGATCATAGAAGAGGCTGACTTCCCAGCCCGCATAGATGCTGCTCTCCAGCCGCACGCCCGGCCCGGTCGGCTCCAGGAGGCTGGTGATGAGACCGGTCTGCGGCAGGAAGTTATTATACGGGTCTTCCGCATTAATGCGGCATTCGATGGCATGACCTTTGAAGGCAATCTCCGCTTGATCCCAGCGTAACCGGCGTCCCGAAGCGATGGCAAGCTGCTCCTTGACGATGTCGATGCCGGTCACCATCTCGGTGACGGGATGCTCGACCTGGAGCCGGGTGTTCATCTCCAAGAAATAGAAGCGGCCTGACCGGTCCAACAGGAACTCGACCGTGCCGGCATTGCTGTAGCCCACTGCCTGCGCCGCGCGCACCGCGACCGCACCCATCTCGGCGCGCAGCTCCGGCGTGAGGGCCAACGACGGCGACTCCTCGATCAGCTTCTGATGGCGGCGCTGGATGGAGCATTCGCGCTCGCCCAGGTGAATGCAGTTGCCGTGGCTATCGGCCAAAATCTGGATTTCGATGTGGCGCGCTCGCGAGATCAGCTTTTCGAGATAGATCGTTTCATCGCCGAACGCGTTGAGCGCCTCCCGGCGGGCGGCAGCCAGCGCTTTCGGCAGTTCGGCTGGCGTGTTGACCACGCGCATCCCCTTGCCGCCGCCGCCGGCCGAGGCTTTGACCAGCACCGGGTAGCCGATCGCTATGGCTGCAGACGTCGCCTCATCGTCGGAGAGGCCGACATCGGTGCCCGGCACCACGGGCACGCCGGCAGCGATCATTGTGCGGCGGGCAGCCACTTTGTCGCCCATCGCGCGGATCGCGTCGGGCGATGGGCCTATCCAGGCAAGCCCGGCGGCCAGCACGGCTTCCGCGAAGTGCGCGCTCTCGGCCAGGAAGCCGTAGCCGGGATGGACGGCGTCGGCGCCGGAAGCCTGCGCCGCGGCGATGATCGCCGGGATGTTGAGATAGCTTTCGCGTGCGGGTGGCGGCCCGATTCGGTACGCTTCGTCGGCGTAGCGCACGTGGAGCGCGGCCCGATCGGCATCGGAGTAAACGGCTGCAGTGCGTAAGCCGCGTTCGCCGCACGCCCGCAAGATGCGGACGGCGATCTCGCCGCGGTTGGCGACCAGGATTCTACTGAACATGAAACCTCATAGGGGAATATTCCCATGCTTCTTCGCCGGATTCGTGTCCCGCTTGTTTTGCAGCATCTCCAGCGCGTTGATCAGCCGCGGGCGCGTTTCGTGCGGTTCGATAACGGCATCGATGTAGCCGCGCGAGGCGGCGACGTAGGGATTGGCGAACCGCTCCCGGTAGTCGGCCACCAGCCGGGCGCGAGTCTCTTCGGGGTTGGCCGTCTCGGCGATATCTTTGCGAAAAACGATGTTGACGGCCCCTTCCGGCCCCATCACGGCAATCTCGGCCGATGGCCAGGCCAGATTGATGTCGCCGCGCATGTGCTTGGAGCTCATCACGCAGTAGGCGCCGCCGTAGGCTTTGCGCGTGATCACCGTCAGCTTGGGCACGGTCGCCTCGGCATAGGCGTAAATCAGCTTGGCGCCGTGACGAATGATGCCGCCGTGCTCTTGCGTGGTGCCGGGCAGGAACCCTGGCACATCAACGAAGGTCACGATAGGGATGTTGAAGGCATCGCAGAAGCGCACGAAGCGGGCAGCCTTGGTGCTGGCGTCGATGTCGAGCACGCCGGCCAGCACCGCCGGCTGGTTGGCGACGATGCCCACCGTGCGCCCGCCGAGTCGTGCGTAACCGATCAGCACGTTGGCGGCCCAGTTCTGCATGATCTCGAAGAAATCGCCGTCGTCCATGATGCGCGTGATGACCTCGCGCATGTCGTAGGGCCGGTTCGGCTCATCGGGGATCAACGCGTCCAACGCTTCGTCTGTGCGCAACGGATCATCTTCCGAGCGCACGACCGGCGCATCGTCCGCATTGTTCGAGGGCAAAAAGCTGAGCAGCTTCTGCACCAGGAAGAGCGCGTCCTCTTCGCCATCCGCGGCGAAGTGCGCCACGCCGCTGTTTGAGGCGTGGGTGAGCGCGCCGCCCAGCTCCTCGAACGACACCTGCTCGTGCGTCACCGTCTTCACCACATCCGGCCCGGTGACGAACATGTGGCTGGTATCCTTGACCATCACGATGAAATCGGTGATCGCGGGCGAATACACCGCGCCGCCGGCGCACGGGCCCATGATCACGCTGATCTGAGGCACGACGCCCGACGCCATCGTGTTGCGCAAGAAGATATCGGCGTAGCCGCCCAGGCTATCCACGCCCTCCTGGATGCGCGCGCCGCCGGAGTCGTTCAGCCCAATGACCGGCGCGCCGTTTTTCATCGCCAGATCCATGATCTTGCAGATCTTCGCGGCTTGAGTCTCCGAAAGGGAGCCGCCGAAGACCGTGAAGTCCTGTGAGTAGACGTAGACCAGCCGCCGGTCAATGGTGCCGTAGCCGGTGATCACGCCGTCGCCCAGGATCTTCTGATCGGCCATCCCGAAATCGGCGGAGCGATGCGTGACGAAGCGGTCGAGCTCGACCAGGCTGCCTTTGTCCAGGAGCAGCTCAAGCCGCTCCAACGCTGTCAGCTTGCCTTTGGCGTGCTGCTGTTTGATGCGCGCCTCGCCCCCGCCCAGGGTGGAGCGAAATTTCATGTCCCGCAACTGGCGGATTTTTTCTTTGCTAGACATCACGTTGTCCTTTGTCGCCGCGCTCGTCTGCTCAAAAGGTGTCCCACGGCGCTGATTCCGATGCCGACCAGGAGCGTTCCCATGGTGATCAATGTGCCCGCGTCGAACCAAAAACGGTCGGGATAGAGGCGGATGAGCGAACTGCTGTAGTCAAACGTCCAGGTGCCGGGCGGGAAAAAGAGCTCGTGGAAGGTCACGAAAAACATCTGCCAGCTCACCAGGACGAAGAAGGTCAGAAATAACAATACCCCGGTCGTGAACGCGCCGCTCCAGAAGAGCGCGCGATAGCCATCCCACCGCGTCCCGCGGATGGCAAGCAGCAAAACCAGCCCGCCGATCGCGATCAGCCCGGCGAGGTACTGCACCCGCCACAGGATGTCGGTGAATCGCTTGACATCGATCATGTGGCTGAGCTCTTCTTTGCTGAATAATGGTCGATTGAAGAGCGGCAGTTGCTGATCTGCGAGTATCTTGACCGCGACTTCGGCGGGATCGGGGCTCTGTAGGAAGCGGATCGATCCGGTCGCCAACTCCACGCGCTGCGCCTGGGTGAAGCCGTAGTCGTCGGCGGGGAAGTCCGGCTTGCCGTATTCATACTGAAGATACCAGACGTTGATGACGAGATGGCCCGCCGTCAGGAGTAAAAAGATCGGCATGGCGAGAATCACCAGGGCCTGAATGATCTTGACAAACGTACTATTCAAAGAATGCCTCCACGGAACCGGCCCGCCGCCCGGCAGTTAATCGCTGGGTAACAGCATCCATCGGTGACGACTATGGCGAGATGCTTTAGCTGGATCGCCACGTCAGACATCGAATCCTCTGTGTGTTAACTTACCCTGTGCGTGTAGGTCGCGCCCGAATCCGGTTATGCCACCTGTACCAGGATTTTCCCGAATCCTTCGCCGCCCATCATGCGTGCCAGCGCCGTCGAATAATCGGCCAGCGGGAACGCGCGGTCGATGACGGGCTTCAGCTTGCCCGCCCACACCTGCGCCATCACCGCCTCGAAGTCCGCTTGCGTGCCCATCGTCGAGCCGATGATGCTCAGGTGTTTGGCGAAGATCAGGTTGACTGGGGTCTGCGCTTCGTAGCCGGATGTGCCGCCCACGGTCAGCAACCGGCCGCCTTTTGCCAGGCTGCGCAGACTGGCGCCCCACGTCGCCGTGCCGACATTGTCCACCACCACATCGACCCCGCGGCGCCCCGTCGCGGCCCAGACTGCCTTGCCCCAGTTCGGCTCGGTCGAGCGATCCACAGCCCAGTCCGCGCCGATCGCGCGCGCGCTGGCCGCTTTCTCGGAATTGGCTGCGACGACGAACACGGTCGCGCCCGCCAGCTTGGCGATCTGGATCGCCGCAGTGTTCACTCCGCCGCCAGCGCCGACCACCAACACCGTCTCACCGGGGCGGATGCGGCCCGCCGTGACCAGCATGTGCCACGCCGTGACGCTCACGAGAGGCGCCGCCGCAGCTAGCTCATCGGGAGTACCATCCGGGATCGCCACCAAGTTGCGCGCCGGCACGGTAATGTACTCGGCGTAAGCGCCGGGGACATGCTCGCCCAGGATGGCGAAACGATCGCAACGGTTGTGCTGCCCCGCCACGCACGCCGGACAGCCGCCGCACCAGATCGTCGGATTGGCGACGACGCGCTGCCCCACGGCCCAGCCGGTCACTCCCGCGCCGAGCGCCGCGATCGTGCCGCAGAAATCGGCGCCGAGGATGTGCGGAAACACCAGATCGAGCCCGCGCCAGCCCGTGCGCACGAAATCGTCCAGCCGGTTAAGCGCGGCATAGCGCACTTGTACCTGCACCTCACCCGCGCCGGGATCGGGGATCGGGATGTCTTCGCGATATTCCAGAACATCGGGACCGCCGTGCCGATAGAACACGATTGCGCGCATGAGAACCTCGGGGGTGGGCCAGTTCAAAGTAGAAGGTTGAAAGTTGGCAGATAATTGAAAGTTGGATGAAGGCAACAGCACGGATAAATGCTCGCTCAGCCTTGAACCTTCCACCTTGAACTTTCAACCGTCACCCTGTCACCTTCAGCTCCGCGCGATTCTACACCATCCATAGATAAAAGACCAACCACCCGCAGATCGAAACATGTGGTATAATCCGCGCAGGAGGTGGGTAGGCCATGAAGCAAACGATTCAGCGCGTAGGCGTCGTCGGTTGCGGATTGATGGGCGCTGGGATTGCCGAAGTTTGCGCCAAGGCCGGCTACCCGGTCGTGGTGCGCGAGGCGACTGCCGGCCTCCTGACCAGCGGCCTGAGCCGCATCAGCAACTCGATGGAGCGCGCCGTGGCGCGCGGCAAGCTCGCCGGCGTCGAGCGTGATGCCGCGTGGGCGCGTATCACCGGCGTCATCGAGATGGGCGCCTTGGCCGAATGCGACCTGGTCGTGGAGGCGGTGCCGGAGAATCTTGATCTGAAGCGTCAGGTTTTCGCCGATCTCGACGCCGTTGCGCCGGCGCACGCGATCCTGGCGAGCAATACGTCGTCCCTTGCCGTGATCAACATGGCGGCTGTCACCAAGCGGCCTGATAGGGTGCTCGGCCTCCACTTCATGCAGCCGGTGCCGGTGATGCCGCTGCTGGAGATGGTGCGCACGTTCCTCACTAGCGAAGCGACGTTTCAGTCGGCCAAGGCTTTTGGCGAGAGCCTGGGTAAGACCATCGTCGTCAGCAAAGATACGCCGGGCTTCATCGTCAATCTGCTGCTCATCCCATACCTGCTTCAAGCCGTCGAGGCGTTGGAGCGAGGCGTGGCGACGAAAGAAGACTTCGATACGGCGATCAAGCTGGGGCTGAACCATCCGATGGGGCCATTCACGTTGTTGGATTT
>JALOOE010000119.1 GCA_025454565.1 Anaerolineae bacterium | reverse complement strand
CCGGCGCCGACTACGTCGGCCTGGACGATATGATCGCCAAGATCCAGGGCGGTTGGCTGGAGTTCGACATGGCGATCGCCACGCCGCAGGTGATGGGCAAGGTTGGCCGCCTGGGCCGTATCTTGGGCACGCGTGGCCTGATGCCGAATCCCAAAGCCGGCACCATTGTCCAGCCCGACGATCTGCCGCGTGCGATCAAGGAAGCGCGCCAGGGGCGCGTCGAGTTCAAGGTGGACAAGACGGGCAACCTGCACGTGCCCATCGGCAAGATGACATTCACGTCACAGGAAATGCTGGCCAATCTCGGCGCGTTGATGGACGCAATTCAGCGCGCGAAGCCGAGCGGGGCCAAAGGCGTGTACATTCGTCGCGTGACTCTGACGTCCAGCATGGCGCCAGGCATCCACTTGGATACTAATCAAGCGCTGACGATGAATGCCGCGGCCGCCTGATCGGGCATTATACAACCGCATACCTCTCCGCTGAAGACAGCAGGCGTCCCAAAGGGACTTAATCCGCCAGTGCGGACCCGCCGAGGCGAGGTTGATCGACGCTCTCTTGAGAGTTTCGCGCCTCTGTGCCTCGTTTCTTCGGCACAGAGGCGTTTTTGTCGGTACGCTTCGGCCCACACAGATTGGACTGAAGTGAAGGCTATGAAAGGAGGAAAATCGTTTGGCTATCAGTCGTGAGAAGAAAGGCGTTATCGTCGATGACTATACCGAGCGACTGCGCCGCAGCCAGGCAGTGCTCGTCACCGAGTATCGCGGCCTGACTGTCAAGCAGCTCGAGGCGTTGCGCCGCGAGTTGCGCGGCTGCGAGAGCGAAATGGTGATCAGCAAGAATTCGCTGATGACTCGTGCGCTCACCGACGTCGGCATGGCAGCGCCCGAATCGTTGTTGACTGGCCCGACCGCAGTGACGTTTTGCTTCGGCGAGCTGGCGGCTCCGGCCAAGGCGCTCGGCAAGTGGGCGAAGGACAGCAAGATCCTCGTCGTGCGCGGCGGTATCATCGGCAGCTCCGTTTTCGACGAAGCTGGCGTGCAGGCGCTTTCTGAACTGCCGAGCCGCGATCAGATGCGTGCACAGGTGGTCGGCGTGCTGCAGTCGCCGATCAGCGGCCTGGTCAACGTGTTGGCGGGCCCTGTGCGGGGCTTCCTTAACGTGCTCAATGCTCGCATCGGGCAGTTGGAGCAGGCAGCGTGATAGACGAATGACGAACGACCGAGGACCGACTTCGTCCTTCGTCTTTTGTCCTTCGTCTTGGTATCGAGAACCAACCAAGTATCAAATCCTAGGAGAACCATTCCATGACTAACGAAGAACTGATTGCGGCCATCGAGAGCATGACGGTCCTTGAACTGTCCCAGCTTGTCAAGGCCTTGGAAGCGAAGTTTGGCGTCAGCGCGGCTGCGCCGATGATGATGGCCGAGTTCGACGTGATCCTGAAGGAAGTCGGCGAGAAGAAGATCAACGTCATCAAGGTCGTGCGCGCTCTGACCAACCTGGGCCTGAAGGAAGCGAAGGACCTGGTGGAAAGCGCTCCGGCCCCGGTGCTCAGCGCCGTCTCCAAGGAAGCCGCGGCGGATGCCAAGGCCAAGCTCGAAGCCGAAGGCGCGAAGGCCGACGTCAAGTAACGAAGGCTGCGGACGGCGAATGGCGATCAGCAGATAGCCGCTATCCGTACTACCGCTCGACAGTGATTGCGAAGTTGAACGCCGCTTGTGGCTGTGTGCCGCAAGCGGCGTTTGGCGTCCTATCGAACAGTCACCATCACCAGGTCATTCACATTCGTCCCGGTTGGCCCCGTCACGATCAGATCGCCCAACGCGCCGAGATAGGGATAGCTGTCGTTTTCCGCCAGCGCAGCGCGGGCATCCAGGCTCAGGGCACGGCCGCGCGCGACCGTGTCGGGCCAGGCGATGCCGCCGGCGGCATCGGTCGGCCCGTCGGTGCCGTCGGTGCCAAGGCTGACGACAGCGGCTTGCATGTTGTCTGGCAGTGGAAAACTATCCAGCGCGATCGCGGCCGCCAGCGCCAGTTCCTGATTCCTGCCGCCTGATCCCTGTCCCCTGATCGTCACCGTCGTCTCGCCGCCCAGCACCAGGCAGGCCGGGGGCGCGAAATCCGACTGGCCGCAGGCGATGCCCTGCACCAGCCCCGCTACCGCCCGTCCCACCTCGCGAGCTTCCCCCTGGAGGAACGTGGTCAGCAACGCGCTGCTGAAGCCGAGGCGTCGCGCTTCGGCCACCGCTGCGCGGCCGGCGCTGGCGTTGTCGCCGATGACGACGTGGCCGCGCACGCTGCCGGGAATCTGATCCAGGATGCCGTAGCGTCTCAAGATCGCCGTCGCATCGGCGAAGGTCGAGCGATCGGGCACAGTGGGACCGGATGCGATGGCGTCGAGCGGTGTACCCACCACATCGGAGAGAATCAGTGTGACGACCTGCGCCGGCGCGGCCAGGCGAGCCAACTGCCCGCCCTGGAGCCGCGAGCAGTGCTTGCGGATGGCGTTGATCTCGGTGATGTCGGCGCCGCAGCGCAGGAGCACGCTCGTCAGCGCCTGGGTGTCGGCCAGCGTGACGCCCTCCACGGGCAGGGGGAGCAGCGCCGATCCGCCGCCTGAGATCAACACGAACACCAGATCGCGCGGCGTCAGGCCGCTTAGAATGGTCGCAATCTCCGCGGCGCCGGCCAGTCCGGCCGCGTCGGGCACGGGGTGGCCAGCCTCGACGATGCGGATCGCACCGGTTTCGGGCGGGCTCGGCGCATCTGCGCTGTCGCTGAGCAGTGTGGAAGTTCGCTCAGTCTCCGGTCGATGCTCGAAGCGCACCTGCCACCGGTCCACCGATGTATGGCCGTATTTGACGTTTACCACGCCGGCGCTGATGCGCGGCCCCAGGAGCTCATGCAGCGCGGCTGCCATCGGCGTGCCGGCTTTGCCTCCGCCCACGACGATGATGCGGTCGATCTCGTTCAGGTCGAATGATCGTTGGCCGACGTGCACCGCATCACCCGCGCGCGTGATGTGTGTTTTCACCGCCACAGCCGGGTCAACAGCGCGAATCGCCGTCCCCAGCACGCCCGCAATGATCTTGCGCATCTCTTCTCGTGCATCAGGCATTGTCACAGACCTCAGATGAATATCGCATGGCTTCACCCGCTATTCGCCCTTCGAGATCACTTCCCGCCAAGCGCCATCTGCACGGCATCGGCGGGCGTGCCTGCGCCCTTGAGCACGGCGATCACCGCTTTTTGCAGACGGGCTGCGGTTGCGGCGTTGTCTGGCCCGGCCGGCCCCGCGATGGCCGAAGCCAGTTGGTCGTCGAGGAATGCGTGGTAAGGGGCCGCCCCCCAAGTCGCCAAAGCCGACGGCGAAGTGGGCAACCAGCCTGCGGCTTGCGCCAACGGGCCGGCGCGTTCCGGCGCCATGAGCCAGGCGATGAGTTCGGCGGCGGCTTTCTGGCGCTCGGGATCGGGCGTGGTGATCGCCAACGCCCAACCATCGGCGATGGGCGTCATGGGATTCGACCAGCCGGGTGCCGGCGCGTGCGCCGTATGTGGCAATGCGTCTCGATTCGATAGGTAGCGCCGCGCGCTGACGTCTGCCACCGCCGCGTCGCCCTGAACGTACCTGTTCCAAGTCGCATCGAGATTGGACACATCCAGAACATCCTTCGAGAACAGGCCAGCTTCGCGGGCATCGTGGTAGAAGTTGAGCAGGCGCAGCAACGGCTGTTCCTGAAGCACGAGACGGCGCGTCTTTGGGTCAACCGCGCCACCGGCTGAAAGATACTGGCTGATGACCGCCCGAGACGCTCCTTCGCTGGATGATGCCGCTGCGGGGGACTGGGGCGAACCGGCGGGGAAGAGATAGGGCAGTTTCTCGGCCAGGATGCCCGTCCACGTACTGGGCGGCTGCGATATCCGGTCACGGTCATAGATCGCGTGTTCCACATCTGCGACGTAGGGAATCGCCATCGTGCGTCCGTCGAATTGGCCCGCTTGCTTGGCGAATGCGTACAGCGTGGGGGTGATCGTGCGGGGGAGCGTGCTGTCCAGTGGCTGCAGTAATCCCAGATTGACGGCCTGCTCGAGCTCGGCGATGTCCAGGGCGATGATGTCCGGCAGGATCCCCGGCGCGACGGGCTGCGATGTCCGCAGGAAGTCGAGCAAGCCGCCCTTGCCGTAGCGCGCTTTGCGTACCGGGTTGACTCGCACCTTGCCGTCGTGCGCGGTCTCGAAATCGGCCAACTGCTTGGCCAGTTGCGGTCCGGCCGGCGCGGGCGCTTTCGGGCTGATGAATTCCGGCGTCCACCAGGTGAGCGTCAGGACATCGCTGACCACTGTTGTGTTGGTGGGTTGCGGTTGCGCTGGCGCTGTTCCGGCGGCTACAGGCGTGCGCGTGGCGCGTGACGTTTGCTCCGGGGTTTGCACGATACGCTCGGTGGGCGCGGCGCACGCGGCAAGCAACACGCTCAGCAGAAGCCAGGCCAGGATACGCAGGACGATGAGGTTCATAACGCTCCACGGCTGATTATAAGGCGCAACCTGCGATACGCGCAACGAACAGCTCACGCCCTTTCTTGTTGCGCGAGAAGGTACGCACGGCGAAATAGCCGCCGCCGGCGCACGGCTCGCCGCGGGTCAGAGGGAAGACGTTCTATCCTTGCGGCTGGTTCCGGTAGCTACCAGCCGCAAGATGCAGGTGATGCGGGGCGTAACAGCCGACGCGCAAGTCAACCTGACGGTAGAGGCCGTCGAAATGACGGATCGAGTAGCGTAGAGGAAGAGATCGGGTTCAGTGCAGGGAGGTGGGAAGTATCCGAGTCTATCGCCTCAAGAGCTTGAACGCGATGTTCGGCCCTAACCCCTGAGCGTACGCCAGCGCGATCCACAGCCCTGCGAGCGGCTCAAGGTAGCGCGCCAGGGTCAGTGCGCCGGCGTCTACAGCCTCGAAGCCGATCTCTTCGGTCAATCCGCTGACAACCTGCTTGGCCGCGGCATCATCTCCACAAATGAACATCGTCGGTTTTTGCCCCGCGTAGTCCGGGATGAGCATGTTGCCGGCGCCCGTGCTATTGAACGCCTTGACCACAGCCGCGCCCCCAGCCCAAGACGCCACCTTTTCGGCCCCAGAGGTGGTGAGACCGTACGCCAGCTTCATGTTCTGTAACGGATTCGTGGCGTCGAGCAGGATTTTGCCGGTCAGATCGCCCGCTGCCGCGATGCTGCCCTGTGTCGCATCCCACGGTGTTGCCAGGACAACCACCCTTGCGTCGGCAACAGCGTCCCGGATACTCGCGGCGTTCGCTCCGGTGGCAGCCACCAGCTTCTGAACCTTCGAACTGCTTGGATCACGCGAGCCGAAGACCACCGCATGACCGCGCTGCTTCCAACGTGTGCCCAACGCGCTTCCCACGTTTCCGGTGCCGATGATGGCAATTCTCATTTCTCTCTCCTCTCGACTCAACAAGCCTACATCACTGCGCGAACGTCAGCCGCAGCACCCGGTCGCCATCCGGCGGCAGATTGCCCCGGCCGTCGCCGTTGCTGGTGAGGATGTAGATCGCGCCATCCGGGCCCTCAGCGACATCGCGCAGCCGGCCATATTGGCCGGCAAACAGCCGATCCAGCCCTTTCGTCTTGGCCGGATCGACCGGATCGAGCGTCAGCCGATAGAGGGTCTGTCCGCGCAGGCCGGTGAAGAGCAGCGCGCCCCGCCACGGGCCCGATGTGACGAACGTCGCCCCGGTCGGCGCCCACGTCTCGCTGGTCGTGCTCTGGATTACCGGCGAGACCATGCCCGCCCTTTTCTGATCGCCGGTGATTGTCGGCCAGCCGTAATTCTTGCCCGATTCGATCAAGTTGACCTCATCCTGGCAGCAGCCCTTTTCGCCGCTGGGACCATGCTCCGTCGCATAGAGGCGCTTGGTCTCCGGTTGCCACGCCAGCCCCTGCGGATTGCGGTGGCCGTAAGAATAGATCGGTGATCCGGCGATCGGATTATCGGCTGGGATGTTGCCGTCCGGGTTGAGGCGGAGGATTTTGCCGCTGAACGTCTTGAGGTCCTGTGCCGACGGCATGTTTCCAGCGTCGCCCATCGTCCAATAGAGCTTACCGTCCGGCCCGAACTTCACGCGGCCGCCGTCATGATACGTGTTTGCCGGAACATTATCGATCAGCACTTTGTCCATCACCCCCTTGCCTGTCGCCGGATCTTCGCGCAGTCGCACCAGACGGTTGCGCAGCCCGCCTTCCGGGGAGCGATCAGTGTAGGCCACATAGACATAGCGATTCTTCGCGAACTCCGGGTCGAGCGCCAGCCCCAGCAACCCCGCCTCGCCAGTTTCGTTCACGTCGAGCGTCATCCACGGCTCGGCGAGCAGCTTGCCATCCTTGATCACGCGAATGCGACCGGCCCGCTCGGTGATGAAGATGCGGCCATCGGGCGCGAAGGCGATCGCCCACGGCGTGTCAAGCCCCGTGGCAAAGATTTCGACGTTCGGGACGGCCGCAGGATTGGGCGGCACTACGCTTTTCGTTGCAGTAGCTACTGCTGTTGCGGTGATGCCCCTGGTTGCTGTGATCGTTTTCGTCGCAGTAACCACCGCAGTTGTCGCGGCCGTGCGCGTGACGGCGGTTGTGGCTGTCTGAGCCGCCGTGGGCGCGGTGCGACTCGTCGCTGTCAACACACCGGTGGCGGTCGGTGATATGACGGCCGTCGCGGTCGCTTGCGCCGCAGGCGTGTTCGCGGCGACGGCCGCCAGGGTGGGAGATGCCGGCGGCGCGCTCGGTGCCGGCGGAGTCGCAGGCCCGACCGGCTGTGGCGTAGACGCCGTGCCACACGCGGCGAGAATCAGGACAGCCAGCCCCAGCAGGGAGAGCCGGATCGGAAAATTCCACTTCATGTCAAACCTCTTAGGTGCGTGTCGGGCGCAACGCGCGGCCCGCAGGCGCAGGATCGTGCGCAGAAGCATCATACGCGACCACAGGTCGCGTTACTGTGTTTCAGATGACAAAGCGGGCAAATACGATGACTGCGTAGTTCGGCGCGGCGTGTCGCACCAACAAAAACGGGGGCGACATCAATGTCGCCCCCTGCGTTTTTCTCACCTCGCCACACTCGTCGTTGGCTCGGTCGGAGCCCGACCCAAAGCGGGTAGGACCGCCTGCAGCGACTTACTTGGGTGGCGTGTTTCCGTGATCGTCGTTCGGTGGATCCTGCTTCGGCGGCGGTGGCGCAGGCAGGCTCTTCGGCGGTTTCGGCTGGGTGGAACGCTGGGTGCTCCCAGCGATCTTCAGACGCAGCCGATCGGTGCGCTGGCGTAACTCTCCGCGCACGCCATCGGCGCCCTCGGGGCCCATCACGCGGTCGTAGAAGTGGCGCTCGGTGCGCCGGGCTACCGAGCGAACCCCTGCCAGGAAGTACCAGATCTCGGCCACCCAGCGGAGGTACCACGGCCGAGGCTTGGTCGGCTCCGGCACGCCCCATTCCACGGCCGCCGCGGCCCAGGTCAAGCCGGCGCCGAAGCCCACAAACACCATCCGGTCACCCTGATTGACCCGACCGGCTGCGATCGCCTCGCACAACGCAATCGGGATCGACGCCGACGACGTGTTGCCGTAGCGGTCGATATTGATGAAGAACCGGTCGCTCGGCAGGTTGAGGCGCTTGATCGCGGCATCGATGATCCGCGCGTTGGCCTGATGTGGAATGATGAGCGAAAGATCGGCGAGTTGCCAGCCCGCCTTGTGCACCGCGGCTTCGGTCGCGCGGGGCATCACCGTGGCGGCGAACCTGTAGACCTCCCGGCCGTTCATTTTGAGGAACTGGTCGCCTCGATCCACCATCTCGTGGCTGGGAGGAGTGCGGCTACCACCGCCCGGCACGATCAGCAGATCGCCGCCGGAGCCATCACTGCCCAGCACGGATGCCATGATCCCGCAGCGTTCGGCGCATGCGCTCACCACGACGGCCCCGGCGCCGTCCCCGAACAATACGCAGGAGTTGCGGTCGCTCCAATCGATGATGCGCGTGAGCGTTTCTGAGCCAATGACCAATACATGTTCGGCGCTGCCAGAGCGCACAGCACTGGCAGCCTGGTTGAGCGCATAGACGAAGCCTGAGCAGCCTGCGCTCAGGTCATACGCGCCGGCGAAGGCTGCTCCGATCGCATCCTGCACCAGGCAGGCTGTCGATGGGAAGAAGTATTCCGGCGTGACCGTGGCGACGATCACCAGATCGAGGCGGCTGGGTTGCAGGCCCGCGACCAGTAGCGCTTCGCGGGCCGCGCGGACGGCGAGGCTGAACGTCGATTCCTTGTCGCCGGCGACGCGACGCTCCTTGATCCCCGTGTGTGAGACGATCCACTCATCGTTGGTGTCGACGGTGCGTGCCAGATCCGCGTTTGACACCACCTTTTCGGGCACCGCCATGCCCCAGCCAGAGATCTGAGCATAGCGCGGTCCATGAAGGGGGGGTATGCTGCCAGCCATCAGACCTGCCTGAAGACGACGGTTGCGTTGTGTCCACCAAACCCGAACGAGTTCGACATCACAACATCAATAGCGGCTGCCCGAGCTTGATTCGGCACATAATCCAGGTCACAGGCAGGATCGGGCGTTTCGTAGTTGATGGTCGGTGGCATCATCTGGTCGCGCAGCGACAGCACGGAGAAGACGCCCTCAATGGCGCCGGCCGCGCCCATCAGATGCCCCGTCATGCTCTTAGTGGAGCTGGCGGCCAGCCGGTAGGCGTGATCGCCGAAGACCGTCTTGATGGCGAGCGTCTCAGTGGCGTCGTTGAGTTGGGTGCTAGTGCCGTGCGCATTGATGTACTGGACGGCTTCGGGCGCCAGACCGGCATCGTCCAACGCGATCTGCATACAATCGATGGCGCCGCTGCCGTCTTCCAGGGGCGCGGTGACGTGATGCGCGTCGCAGGTCGTGCCGTAGCCTGCCAACTCGGCATAGATGTGCGCGCCGCGCGCACGGGCCAGATCAAGGCGTTCCAGGACAAGAATGCCGGCGCCTTCGCCCATCACAAACCCATCACGGTGCAAATCGAACGGCCGGCTGGAGCGTTCAGGCTCCTCGTTGTGACCGCTGAGGGCCCCCATGTTCTCGAAACCGGCCATGGCCATCGGGACGATGGCTGCCTCGGAGCC
>JALOOE010000719.1 GCA_025454565.1 Anaerolineae bacterium | reverse complement strand
ATCGCCGGGCCGGCCGATATCCTGCAGGTTGGCCCAGGTGTGCGAGCCGGTCAGGTAGATGGCGGCCCCGCGATCATCGGTGAAATAGCGCCCGTTGGCTGGATGGACTCGCAGTGGCCCGGCGAAGTGTGCGGTTGCGTTAGCGGCTTTCATAGCTCTCCTCGTCGATGTGTACGGTTGCTGCAATGAAGTAGTGATCGCTCGGAAAGCGGCCGTGCTCCGAGTCAGAAATCGTTTCGGCGGCGGTGACTGCGACCGCGCCGCGCGCGAAGATCCAGTCCATTTTGCCGATGTCGGAGACGAAGGCCGGGCCAAGAAAGCGGTGGAAGGAATGCCCGGGATTCTCCGTCCCATGCACCGCCGCATAGGTGTCGATCCAGCCGCCAGCGCGGAAGGCGGCGATGGCCGAGTTGCTCTCATCGCAATTCATGTCGCCGGTAAGCAACTGCGGATAGGTGGCCGGGTACGCCGCCGCATCTTCGACGATCAGCCGCGCCTGATTTTCGCGCGCGAGCTGGCTGACGTGATCGAGATGCGTGTTAACCACCCGGAACTCGGCGCCGGTGACGCGGTCTTGCAGGCGCAGCCAGTTTGCCAGCCGCACGCATGCGCTGTCCCATGCGCGCGATCCCGGCACATGGGGCGTCTGCGATAGCCAGTAGCCGCTCGCGGAGACGCGGCGGAATGTAGCCCCGCGGTAGAAGATAGCGTTCATCGGATGGCGGCCCGTCGGCTCATCGATCATGCCGAACGTCTCGAAATCGGCGAAGGCAGCCGCCAGATCGGCGAATTGCTCGGCCCACATCTCCTGGAAGCAGATCACGTCCGGACTCTGCGACCGGATGACGCGGGCGCACAGCGCTTTGCGGTGCACCCAACCGTTGTCGCCGTCTTTCGCGCCAAAGTAGCGGATATTGCAGGTGAGGATGCGCATCGGTCGCTACTCCAGTTCGATCTGCGCGGCAGCCACCGATGCGGCCGGCAACGTGACCGTGAATCGGCTGCCCGAAGCTCCTACAGCGAACGCCTGCGGCTGGATCGCATCCGGCTGCTCGAAGGTGTTGTGGCCGTGGATCTCCCCGGTCAAGATGTGCGCCCGGCAGCGAGCAGCCGTCGCGCCGCCCAGCAGGTGCACGTCCACTTCGACCGGTTCCGTCGCATGAGCGTTGGTCAGCGTCACGAAGAGCGTCTTCTCCTTGAGCGAAGCGCTGCCGGCTACGGCCGCCACCGACTCCTGCTTATCGCCTCTCTGGAAGCTGATCTGCGCCGTCTCAACCACCGTGCGGATCGCCTGCCCGCCCTGGTGCGGCGCGTACATCTCGTAGCATCACGACTTTGTCGGCGTGGCGGTTGAAGATGTCGAGCGTCGTCGCGGCCACCAGCGCGTCCCGCAGCGTGCTCTGCTGATAGAGGAAGCGCGGGTTAGTGCCTTCCTCGACCGGATGCCAGGTGCCCCACTCGTCCACAATGAGGCCGATGCGGCGCTGCGGATCGAAGGCATCCATGGCCGCACGTTGCTGGACGACCAGTGGCTCCATCTCCAGCCCGCGCGCGATGAGCTGATACCACTGATCCACGGTGTATTCCGTCGCCGTGCCCGCAGTGCCGCAATAGTAGTGCGCCGCGAAACCGTGGATGTTGCGGAAGTCCCAATAATCTTTGCGCAGCTTGCGGAAGAAGCGGGTCGTCCACTCGATATCGTTGCTGGGCGGGCCGCATGCGATGACGAAGAGCGATTTCCCGAAGCCGCGCACGAACGAGGCGTAGCGCCGGAACTCGGCGCAGTAGTCTTCCGGCGAGAAGTGGCCGCCGCAGCCCCAGTTCTCATTGCCCACGCCCCAATAGGTCACGTCGAGCGGCGCCGGGCTGCCGTCGGCCGCGCGCTGCTGCGCCCAACTGCTGTCGCCGGCGAAGTTGCAGTATTCCACCCAATCGCGTAGCTCGCGCACCGTGCCCGATCCGACGTTCCCGCAGATGTACGGCTCCGCGCCGACGAGACGGCAGAAACGCACGAACTCCTGCGTGCCGACCGCGTTGGTGTCGATGACCTCGCCCCAGTGGATGTTGATCCGGCGAGGCCGGTCAGCGCGCGGCCCGATGCCGTCCTGCCAGTGATAATCATCGGCGAAACAGCCGCCCGGCCAGCGGATCACCGGCGGCTTGAGACGGCGCAGCGCCGCGATCACGTCGTCCCGGAAGCCATCCGTGTTCGGGATGGGTGAATCCTCGCCGACCCAGATGCCGTCGTAGATGCAGCGGCCCAGGTGCTCGGCGAAGTGGCCGTAGATGTTCGGGTTGATCGTACCGATTGGGTCGAGGAGGTTGATGGTGATTTGGGTCATGCTGCTTCCTTCTCCACAAATCCGCCCGCCTCAGCCCGATTCAGCACTGCGAGGATCGTGCCAACCAACGCGCGCGCCGACTCCGCACTGAGTTCCACCGCCACCCGTGCTCCGGGGCCCTGCGCCTCGTTGACGAAGTCCAGGTTCAACGCGTGTTCCAGCGGCGCGTCGAACGGGTGATCATAGGAGACATTAGCCTGCCGCACGGCAAACCACCCCGTTGCCCCTTTGCCGCTGCCCTCAATAGCCACTTGTTGCGCGATCATGGTGCACATGGTTGTCCTCTTTCGTGAAAAGTCAAACGTGAAACGTGAAACGCGAAGCGTGAAGGAACGACAGACGCGATGCGTTCACGCTTCACGTTCATCCGAGATATTTGCCCAAAAATGAAAAGATCCTGTTCCACCCATCCACCGCCTGTTCCTGGCGATAGTTGGGCCGGTTGTGGTAGAAGAAGCCGTGGCCGGCATTGGGGTACATATGGAATTCGTAATTCTTGCCGAGCCTTTTGAGCTCCTGTTCGTGGATAGTGACCTGCTCCGGCGTGGGGCTGCGATCTTCCTCGCCGAACAGACCGAGGAGCGGACAGGGCAGGTCGGCGGTGTAGTTGATCGGCGCGACCGGCTGCTTGGGCGTGAGCTCCTCTTTCGACATCACCACGCGGCCGCCCCAGCAATCGACTACAGCATCGAAACCCTTGATGCGGCACGCGGCGAGATAGGCGTGGCGCCCGCCCGAACAGGTGCCGAAGACACCTACCTTGCCGTTGATGTAGGGCAGGGAGCGCAGATAGCCGAGCGCGCCGGCGAGATCGCCCATGACCTGATCGTCCGGGACGCCGCCTACCCCGCGCACTTTCGCCGCCACATCCTCGGGCGTGCCGTGGCCGGCGCGGAAGTAGAGGTTGGGCGAGAGCGCAGCATAGCCGTGCGCCGCGAATTTGCGCGTGGCCTCCCGA
>JALOOE010000118.1 GCA_025454565.1 Anaerolineae bacterium | reverse complement strand
TGGGTGAAGAACGGCTCGTGCGGATCGAAGGTCTCGATCTGCAGGAACCAGTTGTCCTGCCGCGCGTTGGTGTGCATGAATTCCAACCCCATCCTAAAGGTGTTGGGCTGCGGCTGGTCTTCCTCGCGCGGCATGTACTTGCGGTTGACAAAATCCTGCCGCCCCCAGGGAATCTTCTCATGCCCGCTCACCGTTTCCGGCATATCAATCGGCCGTAAATCGCCCTTCCACGGTTCGCCCTCCTTGCCGCGCGCGATCTCCCAGGTATTGAAACGCGTGTGATAGGTGGCGCCTCCCTCCTCCCAGTAGTGGTAGTGGTCGCTGACGAGATGGGTATGTACGCCGTTGCGCTTAAGGATCTCCGGCATAGAATCATCGAACGGCTCAAGCGGCCCCCAGCTCCGATGAAGGAAATTATAGCGGCCGGTGTGCAGCTCACGGCGGGCGGGCATACACGGCATACTGCCCACATAGGAAGTCTCGAAGGTGACGGTGCGCTCCGCCAACCGGGCGAAGTTCGGCGCGTGCACCCACTCGCAGCCGTAAGGCGGCAACATATGTCGGTTGAGCGAATCGAACATGACCATGATGGCTTTCATCAAAGAACCTATCCTTTCACACCGCTGACCACCACGCCCTGGATGAAGTACTTCTGACCAACAAAGAACATCAGCAGAACAGGCAGCATCGAGACGCAGCTCGCGGCCATCAGCAGGTTCCAGTTGGTAAGATTCTGATCCTGAAAAAGGCGCAGCCCCAGAGCGATGGTGAAGTTGCGCGGGGTGTTGAGGAAGATCAGTGGCTCCAGAAATTGATCCCAACGAAAACGGAAAGCGAAGAGCGCGCCGACCATCAACGCCGGCTTGGACAGCGGCAGAATGATGCGCCAGTAGATACCCAGAATACTGCAACCGTCCATGCGCGCCGCCTCATCCATTTCGAGGGGGATGGTCATGAAGAACTGGCGAAGGAGAAACACCTGATACGCCGTACCAAAGAGCGTCGGCACAATGAGCGGAAAGAATGTGTCGATCCACTTAAGGTTGCGGAAGAGGATGAACTGCGGGATCAGGGTCACTTGAGTGGGCAACATCATCGTGGCCAACACAATCAGAAACACCTTATCACGCCCGCGCCAGCGCAAGCGCGAAAAGGAATAGGCTGCCAGGCTGCTGGAAAGCATGATGCCCACGACGCTGGTGGCCGTCACAAAGACAGTATTCAGAAAGAAGCGCGGATAGGGGACCACGGTCAGCGCGTCGTAGTAGTTGCGCCAGACAACCGGCTGCGGGATCCACTGTGGCGGAAAGAGAAAGACCTGCCCCAGGTTCTTCAGTGATGTGGACACCATCCAAACGAATGGGATGGAGACAGCGATGGCTCCGCCAATCAGCAGGAAGTAGACAAACAACAGCCTGACCGACCGCTGGCGGCGCCGGCTGGCCCAGAAGCCAGCGCGCGGCGGTGCAGCCGTCTCAGCAGACTTAGCAAATCTCACGGTAGTTGATCCGGACATCGCTCACCTCCGCGTCGAGCCCTCGTAGTAGACCCAGGCCGAAGATGAGCGCAAGATCAGCAGGGTCAGGACCATGATGTAGATGAAGAGCCCCCAAGCCAAGGCCGAAGCATAACCCATCTTCAGGTACACCCACCCATTACGATACAAGTAGAGCAAATAGAACAGGGTAGCCTCTTTGGGGCCGCCGTCCGTCATGATGAACGCCTGGGTGAAAACCTGTAGTGCGCCGATGATTCCTATGATCGCCTGAAAGAAGATCACCGGCGAAATCATCGGCACAGTGATATTCCAGAAGCGCTGGCGGCTGCTGGCGCCGTCCAGTTCAGCAGCCTCGTAGAGGGCGGTCGGCACACCCTGGAGCCCGGCCAGGTAGATCACCATGCCACTGCCTACCGCCCAGATACTCATGATGATCAGTGCGGGCAGCGCCCAGTGAGAGTCGGAAAGCCAGGCGGGGCCACGAATGCCGAACACCGATAGGAAAGCATTGATCAACCCAAAATCAGGTGAGAAGAGCCAGCGCCACAACAGTGCGACAGCCACCCCGGAAACCACGGACGGCAGGTAGTACGTTGTGCGAAACACCCCTTGCAATCGGACGTTTTCGTTCAGGAGCATGGCGACAAACAACCCCAGACCGACTGTCAACGGCACCGAGACGAAGGCGTACACCGTCGTTACCCGAAGCGACTGCCAGACGGAAGGATCGTCGGTGAGCATCCGGACGTAGTTCGCCAGCCCCACGAACTTCGGTGAACCCAGCAGATCCCAGGACGTTAAGGATAGCCAAATCGAGGCGATCATTGGCCCGGCCGTGAACAGCAGGAAGCCCAAAATCCAAGGCCCCGCCAGGAGCCAGCCCGCGATCTCCTCCCGGGCGCGATACGTGAGACGCGGCGCGCGTGCAGTTGGGGAGAGGGCAGGAGTGGTCATAGACGCTTTTCCTCGTGACACGCTGACGGACCGGCATAGCGACCGACCGGAGACATTCAGCAGGGGCGAAAACCGTTGGCAAGGGCGGGTTCGACCTCGTGAGATAGCAGGCATGCCTTCAATACACAGGCGTGCAAGACGGTGCGTCTGCCGCGCGTACTGCGAGACCTGCCCCTGCCACGCTTATCTATGGCGCCAGTGGAGAGGACGCAAATTATGCCTTGAGGATTTTCTCCACCGCCGGCACCATCTCGTTCATCACCTTCTGCACATCCTCATTATCAAGGAAGATACGGTCGAAGTACTTGTTCGACTCGGTCGTCCATTCGCGCCACTTCGGGTTGAAGGGCAGCATCTTGGTCCAGCCCTCATTCAGTGGACTGTAGAAATACTGATTGTTCTGCGGCGGCGTGCTCTTCATCAGAGTATCGAGATTATCCTTGCGCGGGGTCGCGCCGCCGTTCATGATGTACTGCTGATCCGCCTCTCTGCCGGTAATGTGCTTGGCCAACTGCCACGATGGATCCACGATTTTGGTCGCCTTGGCGATGCACATCGAGTTGCCCTTGTACAGAGTCAGCTTGCCCGCCGGCCCAGTAGGCGCCGGCACCACATCCCATTTGTAGGAGAATGCGCGGTAGCCCACGCTCAGGCCGCGCCAACTCATCCACATCCCGATGCGGCCGGTTGCTACCAGGTCAACATCCTTCATCGCATCGGCCTTTGGCGCCACCGCTTCCTTGTGGATCAAATCCTGAATGAACTTGATCCCCGCGACAGCCTCTGGCGTGTTAAGCAGGCATTTGGTCATTTCCGCGTTCAGGATATCGCCCTTTGCTCCCCAGATCCAGTTGGGCAGACCGCCAGCAGCGAGGTTACGGTCATCGTTGAAGCCAAACACCGTCTTGGCCGCGCCACCGGAGGTGTCAGTCAGCTTCCTGGCGTACTCCACCATCTTGTCCCAGGTCCACTGACCCTTCTCCCACAGTTTATCGGGTGTCTCCAGACCTTTGGCTTGCATCAGGTCGCTGTTGTAGAACATGATCCGCGTGCTGCCGATGTAGGGTAGAGCATGCCGTCTGCTCTTCCACACGCTCTCCTTGAGAGCTGCGGCGAAGAAATCGTCGAGCTTGAACGCCTTGTCGGCGGCGATGAGTGGTTCCAGATCCATCACCACGCCCTTGTCGGCAATCTCGGTAATGTTGTAGTTGTCAACCGCGTGCACATCCGGCGGAGTACCACCTGCATACATCGTCACCAACTTGTCGAAGTAGTTTTGCGCCACCGGGATCTTCTCGACCAGTAACTCCGGATGAGCCTCTTCGAAGGGCTTCATGGCTGCATCCATCGCCTTCAAGCCCCGCTCTCCTCCGATAGGCCACCACATGAACTGGATTTTGGTCTGGCCAGCCTTGGGCTGAGGCGCTGCCGTCGGAGCGGCTGCAGCGGTTGGGGCTGCGGCCGCAGCCTTCGTCGGCTCCGCAGCGGGCGCTTTGGCTGCGGGCTGAGGTGCTGGGGTAGGGGCCGGGGCACTGCATGCCACCACTGTCAGCGCCGCGGATGCGCCCGCCATCATGCGCAGAAATGATCGACGTGAATACCTGGTCTCCATGGTTTGAACCTCCTGAGGGCCTAAAGAGTATGGTATAATGGAGCCGTTTGCGAGGTGGGGCACCTCACGCTGGAAGAGATTATAGTTTGTTGAGCAACCAGTTGTCACCGCTTCAGGAGACACAATTGTGACATACTGTGCCGCAAGCCGTTGAGATGCTAACAGAGAGCGAGTTTAAGACGTTGGTAGCCCAGGCCTACGAGCATCTGTATGACCTGGTCTACTTGCGCTGCCACCCGTTAGTCGACCTGCTGATCTGCGGGCCCACGCTTGAACGCAAGGAACAAGCCTGGAAGCTGCACCATCTGCTGTTACAGGCCCTGGACGATCTGGATCCGGGACCAGGCGCGCCCGCGACTTCGATCGAAGTGCGACGCCACCAGTTGATGGTCTTGCGCTACGCCGACGGGCTTGATCCGCAAACCGTCTCGGATCGGCTCGCGATCAGCCGCCGCCACTTCTACCGCGAACATGAAACGACGCTAGAGGCGATCGGTCAGGCGTTGTGGCAGCGGTATCTTGACATCGCGCCGGGACCCCTCGCCACCGAGTCCTCCACCCCCGCAACTGACCGAGGGCAGTTATTGCGTCAAGAGGCCGAACGTCTGGCCCGAACGGATCACTTCGCGTACTTGCACGAGGTATTGCCGGGAGTACGATCTCTGCTCGAAGCGCGCCTGTGTCAACGCAACCTGGTGCTCACAATTCTGGCTCCCACGACCGCGCCTCCCGTCGGCCTGGATCGAAACCTGCTCCGCCAACTCCTCCTGGCCGCCCTCTCATTCCTGGCCGAGCGTTGCACCGCCGCCGGCCTGACCCTGGCCGCGGATGTCACTGAGACCCACATGGACGTACGGCTTAGCGTTGCGCCGATGCCGATGCCGGCCAATCCTGCGCTCCTTGCCAGTGCCGAGCCAGAGTCTGAGCTTGTAGCGGCAGTTGTCAAGGCGTCTTCAGATATCTCACCCCTCGATAGGCTCAGGACGCAAAGTGCGGACTTGGAGACCGATCTGGCGCCGGTGCGCGAACTGGCAAGCTTGGGACAGATAGAGGTCAGCTTGCTGGATCGGGCGGGCACCTTCGAAGGCGTGATCCTCCGCTTGCCGCGTGCGCCCCAGCGCACCGTGCTGGTCGTGGACGACAACCGGGACGCGCTCGAATTCTTTCACCGCGTCCTGCCCTATCACAGCTTTCGCGTGATCTCTGCTGCGACCGGCTCCGAGGCTTTGCTGCAAGCCCGCACAGCGCTTCCAAACGCCATTGTGCTCGATGTAATGATGCCCGATCAAGATGGCTGGGATGTGCTGCAGGTCTTGCGAAATCAGCCAGAGACACAGGACATCCCCGTGGTAATCTGCAGCGTGTTGCGCGCGGCCGAGTTAGCCCTCTCAATGGGCGCTAATGCATTCCTCCCTAAGCCGATCACCGAGGATGCGCTTCTGGCCGTGTTGCGAGGACTCACCGCATAGGTGACCATCCCATGCAGGCGTTCTCACGGCGAACTGACCCGGTCCTTCTGATCTTCCAGCCACGACCGTATCCAACGCAGTAACTCAGCGGGCGCCAGACCGTTGCTGCGCGATAGCAGTAGCGGCCCGGCCGCAGGCGGCTTTAGCATCGTCTCATCTTCCCCCGACACCACGACTATCGGGATTGCTCGCCATGCGGGACGTGCGCGCACCTCTGATATCACCTGTTCACCGTCCATGTCGGGCAACACCATGTCGAGCAAGATGAGATCAAACGCCTGCGCTTGCATCAGATCCAGCGCACGGCGCCCGCTGTCTGCGGTGTACACCTGATAGCGGCGCACGGGGTGGTCGAGCATACGCGTCACCAGCCGGGCAAAGTCCCGGTCGTCATCCACCACCAGGATGCGATCCACATGCTCCCCCAGCGGCCGCAGCACGTCCCACAGCCGCTCGCGCGTTACGGGCTTAACCAGGTAGCCTGATACGTCGAGCCAGTGCTGCAGGATACCTTCGCCTGGCAACGCACACGCCATGAAGGTGGTACGAGACAGCGCCCATGTATCCGCCAATGCTTGTAAGGATTCCTCACTAATCGACTCATAGAGGGTGTCAATCAACACCCCCTGTGGCAGCAGACGCTCTGCCGCCTCACGCGCCTGGCCGAGATCGGGTACAATGACGGTGCGGCAGCCCGGAAGATAGCGGGCAATCAGGCCAGCCCCAGTTGGGCTACGCGTGATCACAAGGAGCACGGGCACAGGCGCCAACTCACCACGCGCGACATCTGTCAGCTTGCTGCGCTCGCCACTGACAGCCGATTCTCCCCTGCCGGCCGTCGGCAGGGCAAAACAAAACTTGCTCCCCTTCCCCACTTCGCTCTCAGCCCATATCCGGCCGCCATGTAGCTCGACAAAGCGCCGGGAGATTGCCAACCCCAGCCCGGCGCCTCCGTGTCGTCGACGACGCGTACCATCGGCTTGCTGAAACTCCTCGAAGATCCGTCCCAGGTCCTCCGTAGCGATACCGATGCCAGTGTCAGCCACAGAAAACACCACATCCGACCCTGCCAGGCGTACCCCGACGGTAATCTGGCCGCACTCGGTGAAGCGTGCAGCATTGTTCAGAAGGTTGAAGAGTACCTGCCGGATGCGAGTCGGATCCACCCACAGTGTGGGCAGATCGGGCGCGATCTCGGTGACGAGCGCCAGGCCGCGTGCGCGGATGATACTCTCGGCTGTCGCAGTCGCCTCGCGCGCCAACGCGGCCGGCTCGGTCTCCTCTGGAACGATGGTCATCTCGGCCGCGCGCGCCAACGCGGCCGGCTCGGTCTCCTCTGGAACGATGGTCATCTCGGCCGCCTCGATACGGGCCAGATCGAGCACGTCATTCACCAGATTCTGGAGATGACGCGCATTGCGAGCAACGATGGCCAAATCACGGTGGTAAGCGGGAGGCAGCGGCTCCCTATAGTACTCGGGTGATTGTGTGATCAGATCGGTAAAGCCCACCACCAGATTCAGTGGCGTCCGCAACTCATGGCTGATCGTCTGCGCGAACTGTTGCTTCAGACGCCGGGCATCCTCGGCCCGATTGCGCGATTGAGCCAACTCGGCATTGGCGCGCTCGAGGCGATAGGAAGTCTCATCCAGCGTCTTCAGCACGCGGCGAAGCTCGGCCTGCCGCTCGGTCGCCAGGCGCTCGTTGCGCTCTGCCTGCTCGTAGCCGTGCCACATCCAGGCCAGCGATGCCTGCATGTTGCGCGTGGCCAATCCATAGGCGGCCGCTGCCAGCGCCAGCACGCCCGCCGGCAGCCAGACGTAGCGCGAGGTCGGGGCCAGGCCGATGACCGAGATGGGAATGCAGATCGCCAGGGCGATACATAGGCCGGCAACGGTCGCCAACCCGCGCCGGCCGAGCAGCACGCTCGCCAGAAGCAGCGGCAGGAGGTACAGGTAAACCAGATCAGTGGCCTGGTAGGCCAGAAGCGCCGCGGTGACAGCGCCGAGTGACCCGGCGATCAGGACGAAGGCTGCAAGGGTGGGCCGGGTGCGGCGCATAACAAAGCCGGCCGTCGCACTCAACGCCAGCGAAAGGGCTGCAAGCCACACCCCCAGGGGCGCCGCCTCGCCCGTCTCCGGCCAGATCACACCCAGCAGCCAAACGTAGCCGATCAGAGCCAGGAGCAGCGCGACCAACTCGACCGATTGAGACCGCAACTCCCGTGTGTTCGCAGCGCGGGAAGATAATTCATGCTCCATGGATCAAAGCCGCAGCGCCATATCGCCCACCATTTACCCTATACACGAAACACATCGAAATCCGCGCCGCTCTCGGCCACGCCATGCTCCACGCGCAACAGCATTCTGGCCCTGAGTGCCTGCTCCGTCAACGGGGAGGACCGCCGTGAGCGGTGCGCGTCTGCGTGGAGCGGGCGGCGGCGCCGGCAGGCGGCGTCGGCGGGTAGATGTTCTGATCTTTGGGGCCCGCAGACAGAAAACAAACCGAGCTCACTGCGGCGAGTATATCACACGAACGCAACATGGAGAATAGGCGGGTGAGGCCCGTGACAATCGCCCCCAGCGGGTCAGCCTCAAGCTACCGCCCGCGCCATCCCGCCGGCTCCGGTATCCGCCCCGCCGCTGAAC
>JALOOE010000718.1 GCA_025454565.1 Anaerolineae bacterium | reverse complement strand
GGTGGGTGTGCCGATTGAGAAGTGACCGGGATGCTGGATGCTAGAAAGCTGGAGGCCTGTAGCCGAGTGCCAATACATCCAGCTTTCAGTATCCAGCTTCCAGCCTTGCACGCCCGCACTGACCGCGCTATACTAACCGCTGTATTTGAACCTGGAGAGAGCGCAGCATCGTGGATCGCCAAGCACAGATCGATTTCATACTGGATCACTATGAGAGCCCCCGGCACTACGGACCGCTGGCGGATGCGTCGGTCGTACAGAAGGGCGGCAACCCCGGCTGCGGCGATGTAGTGACGTTTTATCTTGAGGTGGATAGCGCCGAGCACATCGCCGCCATCTCGTTCGAGGGCGAAGGCTGCACCATCAGCCAGGCCGCGTGCTCCATCGTCACCGAAATGTTCACCGGGAAGACTCTGGCCGATGTCGAGTCCACTGCGTCCGATGTCATCCTGGACATCCTGGGTCGCGAGATCGCTGGCACCCGGCTCAAGTGCGCGACGCTGGGACTCAACACGACGAAGGAAGCGGTGCGGCAGCTACGCCACAGGAAGGCTGGATAAAGGTGGTTCTCGGCTACGCAATCCAGCAACTTACAAATCAAGCCACGATGATCCACAGCCTGGTCGCCGGTGTCTCCCTCGAACAGGCGCGCTGGAAACCGACTGCGGACGCCTGGTCGATGCTGGAAGTGATGCATCATCTTTATGACGAGGAGCGCGAGGACTTTCGACGCCGCCTCGATCATGTGCTCCAGCAGCCCGATCGGACATGGCCGGGCATCGATCCGGTGGGATGGGTGCTCGAACGACGTTACAATGAGCAGGGTTTCGAGCAGACCGTGACCGGGTTCCTGCGAGAGCGCGATCAGTCGATTGATTGGCTTCAATCGCTTGAATCCCCGAATTGGCAGAGCAGCTACGCAGCGCCCTGGGGATCGATCACGGCGGGCGATCTGCTGGCATCGTGGGTGGCGCACGACCTGCTCCACATACGGCAGTTGGTCGAACTGCAGTGGGCCAATACGACCCGCCAGCTTGAGCCATTCCGAGTCGCATACGCCGGACAGTGGTGACACGAAATGCGCGCCGACCCGGGCGCTTGATGTTGAGACCATCCGCGCCGAGTTTCCGATCCTGCAACGGCGGATCCACGGTCTGCCGTTGGTGTACCTGGATAACGCAGCGACATCGCAGAAACCGCGGTCGGTCATCGATGCGCTGACGCGCTATTACGAGCAGACCAACGCCAACGTCCACCGCGGCGTGCATACGCTCAGCGAGGAAGCCACCGCCCAATACGAAGGTGCGCGCGCGAAGGTTTCGACTTTCATCAACGCGACGTGCCCGAAGGAAGTGATCTGGACGCGCAACGCCAGCGAGGCGTTGAACGTGGTGGCGTACAGTTGGGGGCGCGCCAACCTCAAGCGCGGCGATCACGTCCTGCTGACCGAGATGGAGCACCACTCCAACATCGTCCCGTGGCAGATCCTCGCCGCCGAGCGGGGAATCGAGCTGGATTTCGTGCGCGTGGCCGATGATGGCACGCTGATGCTGGACAACCTGAACAAGCTGTTGACTTCGCGCACGAGGTTGTTCGGTTTCACCTATATGTCGAACGTCGTCGGCACGATCAATCCCGTGAAGGAGCTGACACTGGCGGCGCACAAGGTCGGCGCGCTGGTGTTGCTCGACGCCTGCCAGGCCGTGCCGCACATGCCCGTAGACGCGCAAGCGCTGGACGTCGATTTCCTGGCCTTCTCCGGCCACAAGATGCTGGGGCCCACGGGGATCGGCGTGCTGTGGGGCCGGCGCGAGCTGCTCAACGCCATGCCGCCCTTCATGGGCGGCGGCGACATGATCCGCGAAGTGCACCTGAGCGGGTTTAAGTCCAGCGAACTACCGTGGAAATTCGAGGCCGGCACCCCGGCCATTGCGCAGGCCATCGGCCTGGGCGCCGCCGTGGATTATTTGAGCCAGGTCGGCATGGATGCCATCCATCAGGCCGAGCGCGAGCTGACGGCGTACGCGCTGCAGCGACTGCCGGAAGTCAAGGGGCTGCGGATCCTGGGGCCGAGCGCCGACAAGCGTGGTGGGCTGGTGGCCTTCACACTGGAGGCCGCCCATCCGCACGACATCGCCGCAGTGCTCGATAACCTGGGCATCGCCATCCGAGCGGGGCATCATTGCGCTCAGCCGCTGCACGAGCGCTTCAACATCCCGGCCAGCGCCCGCGCCAGTTTCTACCTCTACAACACCAGGGAAGAGGTCGATTTACTGGTGAAGGGGCTGCACAAAGTGGTGGAGATGTTCACCTTCTGATTTCGTCTGGACAAGAGAAGCCATCATGGATCTGTACGCCGAAGAAATCCTCGATCACTACAAACATCCGCGCCATTTCGGGCATCTCGATGATCCGAGCCTGGTGTACCACGACCGCAACCCACTTTGCGGCGACGAGATCACGCTGGAGTTGAAGATCGAGGATGGCAAAGTCGCCGATGTCGCGTTCACGGGGCACGGCTGCGCAATCAGCCGCGCTGCCGCGTCGATGATGTCCGAGGAGATCGTCGGCAAGTCGCTGGACGAGTTGAAAGGCTGGGACAAGGAAAGCATCATGGACCTTCTCGGCATCGAGGTCGGGCCGGTGCGCATCAAGTGCGCGCTGCTGCCGCTGAAAGCGATGAAGGCGGCGGTGTGGGGACTGGCGGAGGACGAGTAGTATGAGTTTTGTGAAGATCGCCACCGTCACCGAAATCCCGCCCGGTATGAAGAAGATCGTCGAGGTCGCAGGCATTCTGATCGTCGTAGCCAACATCGACGGCCAGTTTTACGCCGTTGAGGATGTTTGCACGCACGATGGCGGCCCGCTCGGCGAGGGCAAGCTCGATGGCTGCCAGCTCATCTGCCCGCGCCACGGCGCTCGCTTCGATGTGCGCACCGGCGCGGCGCTCACCATGCCCGCCGTCGAGGCCGCACCGACATATGCGGTGCGCGTCGAGGGCGACGATGTTTTGGTCGAGGCGTATTGAGCGGACGGACGACGATAGACGGAAGACGGACGACG
>JALOOE010000717.1 GCA_025454565.1 Anaerolineae bacterium | reverse complement strand
CCAGCCCGGCGCCTCGAAGAATCCCCATCCATCATAGCGGCACGTCACGAGGGTGTTCAGGCTTGTCGCGGCGCGTTCCGGTGGGAAGTCGGCGTGCAAGTGCAGCGGATAGTGTATCCCGCCACAGACTCAGCGTCGCGCATCGGCCAAGTGGCTAATTCCGCTGCCCCCAGCACCGGTTAACCAGGTCGGTATCGCAAGCGGCGACATGGCCGGGGATCGCCCGGTTTTCATGCCACGCCAACTCATGGTATAGTATCTTTGCACTGCGCTTCACAATAAGTCTCTCCTTCACGCCGAAAGGAGCGCCGGACATGAAATGCAACTTGTCTCTGGTCATCGTGGCACTTGCAGTACTGGCGGTCGGTCTCCTGACGGATGCCGCATCGGCTCACCTGGCCGCGCCTGGCTCGCCTCCCCCTGCACCAACCAACATCCGCGCGTCGGATGGGACTTACTCCTATATGGTGAAGACTACCTGGAACACCTCGGCGGGTGCAACGAGCTACCGCATCTTCCGCGCCGACAGCGCGAATGGTAATCGAACCAGCCTGGCCCACGTGACAACTAACTACTACGATGACTACTCAGCCTGGGGTGGGCTCAAAATCCACTACTATTGGGTAACCGCCTGCGTCGTCGACCACGACTGCAGCCAGCTCGATGACAGCACGCCGGACTCGGGCTTCAGGGGGCTTGAGACGCCAGATGTCAGTGCCAGCGACGGAACCTACACGGGCTGGGTGCGCGTGAACTGGAGTTCTGTCCAGTCGGCCGAGTCCTATACGCTCTATCGCGGCACGAGCGACGCCGGCTACACCACAAGCATCTCCGGGCTGACGACCACGTCGTATAATGACACCAACGCCCTGCGAGGCATCAGCTATTACTACTGGGTCAAAGCCGTCGCTGCCATCGATGAAAGTTCTATAGGCGGCCCGGACACCGGCTACCGCAACTACGAGGCTCCGGAGGGCGTGCAAGCCACCGATGGCGTCTATCTGGACAGGGTGCGCGTTACCTGGCTCGGCTCCCCCAACGCAGCGCGCTACCAGGTGTGGCGCGCCCCCACGGCTGGCGGCGCCGTCATCAAGCTCGGCGCAAGCGCCAGCCCACCCTACGATGACACGACCGCGGCATCGGGTGTTTCTTACGACTACTCTGTGAGCGCCTGCAATACCGACGAAACGATCTGCAGCCAACGCAGCAGCCCGGATGCGGGCTATCGCGGCCAACTCGCCGCAACGGCGACGGCTACCAGCACACGTACCCCCACGCCCACTGCAACCGCTACGGTGACGCGCACGCCATCGCCCACGGTTACGTCGACACCCACGTCGCCTCGCCCTACCGCCTCGCCGACGCCCGGCGGACCGCGCCCGATCTACCTGCCGTTGCTGCTCAGGTAAGTCTCAGGGCGTGGTTAACCCGCTCCGGCATCCTTCGACTGCGTTCCGGCCAAAAAGCGGGCCGGAACTCCGCTCAGGATGCCTCCGCTGGCGGCTACATTTGGAAGTCCTGGGTAAGTCTGGCCGGCACGGAGCGCTGGGTTCCGTCCGTTGCCAGCCGTTCAGATCAAGCGCCTGCTCCAGCACACGCCAATGAAGACGCCTTGAGAGCCTGGACAGCCTGCCTGCTGACCCTCACCACACCCCCGGCAGCAGGCGATACCTGGTGAGCTGCTTGTACTCTCGATAGCCGGCCAGATCGCGTTCCAGCACCTGCTCTTCGTTGATGATCCGGGCGACCAGGATCGGCACGATCAGCAGCGCGGGGAGCAACGCCCAATAGGAACCCAGAGCGAGCGGGGAGGCCAGGTACATCAGCGTTACGCCCAGATACATCGGATGACGCACGAGCGCGTAGGGGCCGCTGCTGATCACGCGCTGGCCCTGTTCGACCTGTATGGTACGGGCGGCGTATTGATTCTCCCGCAGAACCAGGAAAAAGATGCCATAGCCCAGCATCACCACGAGATCTGCGGCAATTACGACCAGCGGGGGGACATCCGACCAGCCCCAGCGCTGATCGAAGCCTGGCAGCGTGAAGGCCACCAGGAAGTAGAGATAAGAGAGCGAGATGATGCGCCGTTGGGCAACTTCCCGCTCGCGCATCTGCATTCGCCGCTCCAGAAGCTGGGGATCGTTCTTGAGGAGATAGCGAAACACAAAGAACATCGGGATCAACAGGATCGCCAGATAGAGCCAGGCTTCCCAGTAGGCGAGTGTGCCGGCGGGGATGAACAGGATCGCCCACAATGCCGGGACACCCAACAAGAGGCGAGTGTATACAGTCCTGGCCAAACCGGGCTGCGCCGAGAAGCTGGTACCCATTTTGCACCTCTTCAGCAATGCGATTCGCTCAGGTGGAACTGTGCCCCCAGCACATATGCAGGGCGCTCCACGCAGTAGCGCTGTAGCGACAAAAAAACCGCAACCAGTCAAGATCACAATAGGGCTGGATTCAGCCGGAAGCATCGGCCATCTGGAGAGTGGCGACATTGGACAGGTGGCTAGTTACCGCGCTGCGGGCCGACCGCTCAGGCCGGGGGCACACCGCAGTCGCGAACAACGCGTGCAGACCGCAGCCGCCGGTCGAGATCAGGCCTGGCAACCGCGGTCTGCGTTGAGCGGAAACAGTCGCTCGATGAGCGGAAACAGTCGCTCGATCTACCCTTCGATGGCCGCGCGGCGCCCCTGGAGCGCCGCCAACCGCGCCAGATCGAACTTGGGCCGGCGGTCGAAGCGGAAGATGCCGTTTTGCTCCTGGAACACGTCGGTGAGTTGGGTGTAGCAGTAGCCGAACATCAGCGGATTGTCGAGCAGCGCGCCGCACAACGCCTCGAAGCGGGCATAGAACTCGTCGAGCGTGCGCGGCCGGTCGCCGTAGCCCCAGGAATCCTCGCCTTCGCGGGCGTCCGGATTCCACCACGTCCCACCGAACTCGCTGCAGAAGTACGGCTGGCCGCGATACGGGATCGAGATCGGCTGGTTGTTACGCATGTTGGCGTAGGGCTTGCCATCCGCCAGCGGCGCCATGAACGCGGCGAACCTGGCGGGATCCTGTTCGTAGTTGTGGCTGTCGTACACATCCGTTTCGGGCACGCGGTGCGAGTAGCCCGATGTATCGAGCACCGGTCGCGTCTGATCCAGCGCTTTCGTCGCCAGAAAGAGGCCGCGCGTCACGTCATCCAGGACGGTGATGCGGTCGGTGATGAGCTGCCACGTCTCGTTCAGCGGGCACCAGCCGATGATGGACGGATGCGAGTAGTCGCGCTCCAGCGCCTCCAGCCATTGCGTGATGTAGGTCGCGCCCGGCTGCTGGTTGTCGCCGCCGTCCGGCCCGAAGCCGTTGCAGCCCCAATCGGCGAACTCGCCCCACACCAGGTAGCCCAGCCGGTCGGCGTGGTAGAGGAAGCGCTCCTCGAACACTTTCTGATGCAGCCGTGCGCCGTTGAAGCCGGCGGCCATGCTCAACTCGATGTCGCGACGCAGCGCCTCGTCGGTCGGCGCGGTGAGGATGCCGTCGGGATAGTAGCCCTGATCGAGCACGAGCCGTTGGAAGATCGGTTCTCCGTTCAGCTTGATGACCGGCCCCTGGATGCTGATCCCGCGCAGCCCCGCGTAGCAGGTCGCACGGTCTACGACGATGCCGTTCGGTTCCACCAGCGCGACGTCGATCTGGTAGAGGAACGGATCGGCCGGGCTCCACAGGCGGCGACGATCCTCGGGCGCCTGCAGATCGAGGGTCGGGCTGAGGTCGGATCCCAGGCGACAGGTCGCCATGGCGATGATGCCCTGCCGATCGCGCAGGACTGCGCCAAACTCCGCGCCGGGCGCCGCGCCCACCACTGGCGCCTGCACCCGAAACAAGCCCCGACCGACGTCCGGCGTGATGCGCGGGCGGCCCAGCCGCATGTCCGGCACCGGCTCCATCCACACCGTCTGCCAGATGCCGGTGGTGCGGGTGTACATACAGCCGTAGTTTTCGTAGCGCGGCGACTGCTTGCCGGACGGCTTGGGCCCGCTGCGCGGATCACGCGCCCGCACGACGATGATGGCAGTCTGACCGGCCTGCGCGATCCCCTTCAGGTCGCAGGTGATCGGCGTGAAGCCGCCGCGATGGCGCGCCACCTCGACGCCGTTGACCCAGACGGTTGCGTCGTAGTCCACGGCCTG
>JALOOE010000716.1 GCA_025454565.1 Anaerolineae bacterium | reverse complement strand
TTCATGGCTCATACCTCCACGCACAGTCCCGCTCGAAGCTGCACGTGTCTACGAATTTGATCGTGTTCGGAGATCGAATATGGGACAGGTATATCACAAGCTGTGTGTAAAGTCAAGCATTGCCGACTCTGCGCATTGTCGGCTCTGATGCCATCCGCACATCGGGGTCTGTTGTCTGGGATCGAACTGGTCTGCGCTTGGGCGGGCCGGGGAGTCCAGGTATAATCCGGTTGCGGACGGGGTGACATTCGGTTGCCTCGGCCCACGGGTATGCGATGATGCCGGGGTGACATTCGGTTGCCTCGGCCCACGGGTATGCGATGATGCCAGAGCCAAACGACTTCACCGAAGTTATCGCCATTGCCGACGGGCTTGCCATCCCGACTGCTGAACTGCGCTTTCGTTTCAGCCGTTCAAGCGGGCCGGGCGGACAACACGTCAACCGCAGCGAGACGCGCGTCGAGCTGCTGTTCGACGTTGCCCGCTCGCCAAGCCTGTCCGATGAGCAGCGGGCACGCATCACCCACCGGCTGGCGGGCTACGTCGATGGCGAAGGGATCATGCATGTGGTTTCGTCGGCCACGCGCAGCCAGTTGGAGAATCGGGCGGACGCGACCGCTCGCTTCCAAGCGCTGGTGGCAGCGGCGCTGCGCCCGCGCAAACGCCGGACACCGACGCGACCCAGCGCGGCGGCGCGCGAGCGACGGCTGGCGGAAAAGCGAACACGATCGGCGCATAAGCAAATGCGGCGGAAAGTGGGGAACGAGGAGTGACGGGGCCGCGGCTTCATCCGTGGTTTGCATCGGATGAAGCCGCGCGGATCGTTCAGTGTGCGTTCGGATCGTTCTGCATCATGCCGAACGCGTTGCCTTCCGTGTCGCGGAAGTAGGCGAGGTAGCCCACGCCGGGGACCGGCATCTTGGGCATCAAGACGCTGCCGCCATTTGCGATGACCCCCGCAATAGCGTCGTCCACCGACGCCACGTCCAGCGTGTTCACGACCACCGTGGTTGGTTCCCCTCGGGCCGTGATCGCGCCGTTGATGCCGGGCTGGCCTTCCTCACCGGTCATTGCCAGCCAATAGTCCGCCGGCCCGTCCCATTTCTGGATTTTCCAGCCGAACACCGCTTCATAGAACTTGACAGCCCGCGCCGGATCGTCGGCGGGGATCTCGAAATGCACGACTCTTGCCATGGCCGGTTTCCTTTCTCGTTCTCCGAATGCCTTATGGGTCATTCCATCGAATGTAGCCCCACCTTATTGCCCTCGGTGTCGAGGATAAAGGCGAAGAACCCGTTTTCGCCGATGTTGGTCCTCTGTACCACGATCTTGCCGCCGGCTGCCTCCACGCGCCCCAGGGCCGGCCTCAGATCGGGACCGCACGCCAGGTAGACGACCGTGCCGTCACTGCTCGGCACATAGCCTTCGCCGTGGATGAGCGCGCCGCCGACACCATCCGGGTGGGGGATGACCGCCATCTGGTAGCCTGGCGATGCGGGACCGATCTCGATCTTGACCCCCAAGAGGGTGCTGTAGAACCTGACTGCGCGTTGAATGTCGATGGCGGGGATTTCGAACCAATTCAGTGCATGACCCATCACAGTCCTCCTCGTTTAGGTTGTGAGCCTCTTTGCAGAGCGATCAGTCTGCGATCCGATCCGCTTGCTGGCAGCGGTGTTCGCATGCAACTTGAATCAGAAATTATGTTCTAATCATACACCAGACACACGGTCGAGCACAGTAACTCAGAATACAAATGGCAGGAACAGTTTGCTGCGCGCCTTGTAGCTTGCGAAATCGGGGTAGCGGGCGTTGGGGAAGATGCGGCTCTTGAGCACCCACAACAGCCTATAGACGCCATGCAACGCCAGATAGACCCACGCTGTTGGGTTGTCCCACTGATCGTAGACCGCGATCAACGCCAAACACAAAGAGCCCCGTCGCAGCTTTGTGCAAGTCGATGAAGTGCCTCTGCTTCACGCCTACACCAGCGGCCAGGGATAGGGGCGGCGGTCTTCGGGCGGATCGGGATAGCGGTTGCTCTTAAGCAGTTGCGATAATCGGCGGCGCAGCGCAGCGATCTCCGCCTGGCTTAGTAAGCTGGTGAGATTGACCGTCAGCGCATCTTGATCATTGGCCAACTCGGCCTGCATGCGGCGCAGGTCTGGTATCAGGCTGGCGGCGAAATCCCAGATCACGGTGCGCAGTTTTCCCTCCACATGGAAGCACAGGCCCTGATCGATGGCCAACACACGGCCGGGCTCGATCGCCAGACAGTGTCCCGCTTTTCGGTCGGCATTGTTGGCGATTACGTCGAACAGCGCCACGGCCATCAATACATCGCGATAGGCGGATTCGTTCTGGAAGGTGAAGTAGTGTGCGTCCTGATCGACCTCGACATAAAGCTGTACCGAGCCGAGACCGTGCGGGCCGCGGCGGAGCACCGTCGGCGGCACCAGGTTCCAGCGCAACGCGCGGCTCACCAGATAAGAGGCCGTCTCGCGCCGGGCGAGGGTGCCACGCGGGAAATCCCACAGCGGTTGCTCACCCCGGATCGGTTTGTAGACGACGGGGGTCGGCGTCGGACCCTCGCCGATTCGTGCCAGGAAGGTGTAGTTAGAGCTCCACGGGATCAGCCCTTCCAACGCCAGCGTGCCTTCGCGCATCAGCGCCAGCAAGGCGTCTTCCGCCGGGTGAAAGGGCGGCTGGAGCGTCGAGTGCGGCTGGTTCATTGCAGATAGTCGTCACTTCCCATGCGACGCCGCAAGCTGATCAGGCAGAAATGGCCGAAATCGTCCATCGGTTCGCCGCAGTTGGGGCAGAGCGGCCGCCCAGCGGCCACCGCCGCTTCGGCCTGGCGCCCCAACAGAAAGGCCTGCCCGCGTGTGGTGAAGACCTGCACGGCGCTATCATCGTCTGTCGCGTCGACCAGTCCGTCGTCATCTTCGGTATCGGCGTCTTGCAGCGCCAGTATCACCAGGTCGTGCAGACGGTCGTAGCCCAGGCCGATGGTACCCACGCGAAACTCCGGCTGCAGTGGTTCGCTGAGCTCCAGATTCGGCTCGGCCGCCACCAGCGGCTCCCCCAACTCCGGGAATTCCTCCTGGATATCTTGGAGCAGCTTTGGGATGTTGCGACTAAGGGCAAGCGCCTGCTCTTTCTCGATCACCCATGAGATGGTCTCGCCCTTCCAGCGCGCTTGCAAGATGAAGATGCGCCGGCCCGGATCGCCCACAGCGGCGGTGGTGATCCGAGCGACCGGATAGAAGTCGTCGTCGTAGTAGGTCATGCTCGCCTCCGCGAGGCGTGAGACGCAAACCGAAGTGATCTCTGCCCGCTGCTCAGCGAGCGCTGTCGCGGCGTCATGGGATATGTGCCGTGTCGTTGCAGCGAATCAAGCGCGGGCCATGTGGGGTGAGCGCCAACTCACTTACCGATGCCGGATCGATGACCAGCCGCTGGAATAGATCGAGGTGCAAGCCGGTATAGTGCGCCAGCGCGGCCTTGAGCGGATCGGAATGCGACGCAACCACCACGGTCTCGCCAGGATGCGCCGCTGCGATGGCATTTAGTGCGCGCACCATGCGTGCCTGCACCGCGGTGATGCCCTCGCCACCGGGATGGGCCGTGCCGCTCGGATAGTGTTGGATTCCGGGCCAGAGTTCGGTTTTCGCCAACTCTTCGATCGTCTTGCCGGTCCATTCGCCGCAATCGGTCTCGTTGAGATCGTCGATGATCTGCACTTGCAAACCGTGTGAGGTGGCTGCCGGTTCGACAGTTTCGATGGCGCGTTCCATCGGGCTGCTGTAGATGGCCGCGATTTGTAGGGCGGCCAGGCGAATGGCAAGCGCCTGAGCCTGGCCGCGTCCCTTGTCGTTCAGGTGGACGCCCAGCGTGCGACCGGCCAGTCGGTTGGCGCTGAGATAATCATTGTGGCCATGCCGGATCAGCAAGAGCCGGGTCGTCTGTTCACTCATCGTTTCGTTCCCGCAAGCTGTAGGTTGGGGGCGGGCGGAAATCGCCCCACTCCAGTGACTGTTCGGCCCATTCCGGGATGCCGGCCTCAGTACCGGTCAAGGCGTCGCCGATCTCGCTCAAGAC
>JALOOE010000117.1 GCA_025454565.1 Anaerolineae bacterium | reverse complement strand
GAACTGTCGCGGGCAAAAGCGCGTGCGCGTCACCCGGCGGCTGTCGGTCTCGATCCCGGCCGGGGTGGACGACGGCATGCGGATTCGCCTGGCGGGCGAAGGCGAGCCTGGCGATCGCAACGGTCCGGCGGGCAGCCTGTACGTCTTTTTGCACGTCAAGTCGCATCCACTGTTCCAGCGCCAGGAGAACGATATCCTGCTGGAGCTACCGATCAACATGATCCAGGCCACGTTGGGCTGCGAAGCGGATGTGCCGACGCTCGATGGCAAGACGAAGCTCACCATCCCGCCTGGCACGCAACACGGCACGATCTTCCGCATGCGTGGTAAGGGCGTCCCGATCCTGCGCAGCAATCGCCGCGGGGATCAATTGGTCTCCATCCGGCTCGTCGTCCCCGACAAGCTGGACGATAAGCAGCGCAAGCTGATGCAGGAATTGGGCGAGACGATGGGGTTGGAGTGCATGCAGAAGGACACTCGCAACATCTTCGAGAAGTTCCTGGATGCGGTGGCGAATGCGTTTGGGTGATTGCGAAGGGTTGAAGGTAGAAGGTTCAAGGTTCTCCGCCTTCAACCTTCAACTTGGAACCGGGAACCTCAAAGGGTAGAAGGTTCAAGGTTCTTCGTCTTCAACCTTCAACTTGGAACCGGGAACCTCAAATGGACTGGATCGAGATCAGTGTACGGGCTGACGGCGAGGCGGCTGAGGCGGTCAGCGAGCTGTTCAACCGCCTGAACAGCCGGCCCGACGGGCAAGGCGGGGCCGTGACCGAGGTCAGCGGCTTCGACCCGATCGGTGACGACCATCACCCGTTCGTCACCGTAAAGACCTATCTGCCTGCCGGCGAGCTGGACACAGCCGAGCGCCAGCGGCAGATCGAGGAAGGGCTCTGGTACTTGGGCCGCATCCACCCGCTGAGCGAGCCTCAAGTGCGGCGCCTGGCGGAGGAGGATTGGGCCAACGCCTGGAAGGCCAGCTATCACCCCTTGCGTATTGGCCGGCGTTTCTGGGTCATCCCGGCGTGGCTGGCGGATGAGACACCAAACGTGCCGGTCACCTCGGAGGTGACCGGCACGTTAAGGATCATCCTCGACCCCGGCATGGCCTTCGGCACCGGGCTGCATCCCAGCACACAACTCTGCCTGGTGGCGATGGAAGATGTGATGCAACCCGGCTTGCGCGTGCTCGATGCCGGCTGCGGCTCCGGCATCCTGAGCATTGCCGCAGCGCGACTGGGGGCCCGCGCTGTGGATGCGTTCGATATCGATCCCATCGCGATGCGGGCGACGCGGGAGAACGCCAGCCTGAACGATCTGCCGGTGGCGATCCGTGCCGTGGTCAGCGCCGGACCGGGCGAGGGCAACCTGTGGCAGGCGGCCGGCGGTTCACGCCCGACATGGGACGTGATCCTGGTCAACATCCTGCCGCACATCATCATCGGCCTGCTGGAAGCGGGGCTGCACACCTATCTGGCTCCCGGCGGGCGGATGATTTTCGCGGGGATCATCGAGGCGCGCGAGCATGAAGTGCGGGCCGCGTTGGCGGAACGCGATCTGGTGGTCGAGCGGCGACTTATTGAGGGCGATTGGGTGGCGCTGGTGGCCCGCGGCCGGTAAGGCAGGAACAGATGCGCGCGGGAGACGCTGGCTCGGTCAGAGACCGGCCAGAGCGACGAGACCAAGGACCAAAGACGAAGGACGACAGGCGCCGCTTCGTCTTCGGCCTTTCGTCATTGGTCGTTCACTGGCTCGGTCAGAGACCGGCCAGAGCGAGAAGCGACCGCCAGAGCGGGGAGTAGTAGCGTATCGGACAGTGAGAGATGCGTGCTGATCATCCGAGAATGGATCGTGAGGCCAAAACGATCGGCTTCATGATCGACATCTATTGCCGCGACCGGCACGGTGCACACGATGCACTGTGTCCGGAGTGTGCCGAGTTGCGTGACTACGCGCTGGCGCGGCTCGATAAATGCCCATTTCAGGAGAGCAAGTCCACATGTGCCAACTGCACGGTGCACTGCTACAAGCCTGATATGCGCCAGCGCGTGCGCGAGGTGATGCGCTACTCCGGGCCGCGCATGATGTGGCGGCATCCCCTCCTCGCGCTCGCACACCTGCTCATCGATGGTCGGCGTGCCGCGCCCGCGCTGCCGAGCAAAAAGGCGAACCCCTGAGCAGAAACAGGTGGGACATGCAGCAGACCTATCCCATCCTCGAGTACGATCCGGCCCCCGAAGGCATCATCGAGCCGCGCAAGCTCATCAAGCCGATCGGCGCGCCTGAGAGATGCGTGATCTGCTTCTTCCAGGAAGTCATTACCAGGCTGGCCGACGAGGGCCGGCTGACACTGATCTCGACGCGCAAGAGCGAGATGGGCGGGCATCCGGTCTACGAGATGGAGATAGACGGCCAGCGGCTGGCGCTCTTCCATCCCGGCGTCGGCGCGCCCCTGGCGGCGGCGTTGCTGGACGAGGTGATCCCGCTCGGCTGCCGGAAGTTTATCGCGTGCGGCGGCGCGGGCGTGTTGGATCGAGAGATCGCGGTCGGCCACGTCGTTGTGCCCACCAGCGCCGTGCGCGACGAGGGGACTTCCTATCACTATCTGCCACCATCCCGTGAGGTGGCGGCGAGCGCCGAGGGCACGGCGACCATCGAAAGGGTGTTGCGATCGCACAACGTGCCCTATGTGCTGGGCAAAACCTGGACCACCGACGCTTTCTTCCGCGAGACTGCCGGCAAGGTGCAGATGCGCCGCGCTGAGGGCTGCCTGACCGTGGAGATGGAGGCGGCGGCCTTCTTCGCCGTAGCGCAGTTTCGAGGCGTCACCTTCGCCCAACTGCTCTACGGCGGCGACGATGTCAGCGGCGACCTGTGGGACGACCGCGGCTGGGGCTCGCGCCACACCGTTCGCGAGAAGCTTTTCTGGCTCGCCGCGGAGGCGTGTCTATTGCTGTGAGCGCTGATTTTGCAGCGCATCTGTGATTCGACGGCCATGCAACGCTTTTTCGTGTCTCCCGAAGCTTTTGAGCGCCAGCCCGTGATCCTGACCGGCCCGCAGGCGCATCAAATACGCCGCGTCCTGCGCATGCGCCTGGGCGAGCGGGCGGTGTTGCTGAACGGCCGCGGCTGGGCGTGCGAAGGGCTCCTGATCGCCGTCACCGAAACTGACGTGCGCTTCCAGGTGTCGCAGCGCTGGCAGGAGAGCGGTGAGCCGCGCACGCAGATCACGCTGCTTCAAGCGGTGCTGAAGGGCGAGCGGTTCGGCTGGGTGCTCCAGAAGGGCACCGAGGTCGGCGTGAGCGCGTTCATGCCGATGATCTGCGAGCGGAACGTGGTCGATGATATGGAGGCGGTCGAAGACAAGCGCGAACGCTGGGAGCGCATCATCCAGGAGGCCGCCGAACAGAGCGGCCGCGCGTTCCTGCCCCAGCTCTTGCCTGCCCAGCTTTTCCAGCAAGCGGTTCAACCCGGCTCCCTGCCGGGCAAAGCCGCTGCAGCAGCACCCCTCCGGCTGCTGCTGTGGGAAGGGGAGCAGGAGGCAAGCCTGAACGGCGCGTTGGCGGGCTGTAACTTCACTTCCGGCGCTCGCATCCAAGTCTTGGTCGGGCCGGAAGGCGGCTTCACCGAAGAGGAGGTGCGTCTCGCCCGCAGCTATGGCATACGCACGATCACCCTGGGGCCGCGCATCTTGCGAGCCGACACCGCGGGCGTCGTTGCTGCCGCCATCATCCTGCACGAAGCGGGGGAGATGGGCGGCACGGAGTTACCGAATGAACTATGATCGGCAAGAAGGGAACACGCAGACATGCTTGACGGGTTGAACCTCAATATCGGCCTCGGCGGGGAGACGCCGGCGACCGAGTCGGAAACGGGCGCGGCGCCGCGCCCGGACGTGGAGAACGTCATCATCATCGGCAGCGGCCCGGCGGGCTGGTCGGCGGCGATCTACGCTGCGCGCGCCGACCTCCGCCCGTTACTCATCACGGGCAACGAAATGGGCGGCCAGATCGCGCTGACGACCGAGGTCGAGAACTTCCCCGGCTTCGAGTCGATCACCGGGCCGGAGCTGGTGGAACGGATGCAGAGCCAGGCCGAGCGGTTTGACACCGAGGTCTTGATCGACACCGTCACCGAGATCGATGTCAACGGCCCGCCCTTCACAGTCACGACCGCTAACGAGCGCGTGTTCAAGACTAAGTCAATTATCGTCGCCACCGGCGCATCGCCGCGGCGATTGGGCGTCCCCAACGAGGAACGGCTCACCGGTCGCGGGGTCAGCTATTGCGCGACGTGCGACGGCTTCTTCTTCCGCGGCAAAGATATCGTCGTGGTGGGCGGCGGCGACAGCGCGCTGCAAGAAGCTCTGTTCCTGACCAAGTTCGGCTCGAAAGTGCGCATCGTCCATCGCCGCGACCAGTTACGCGCCGGCGCGACGCTCCAACGCCGGGCGCGCGAGAACCCCAAGATCGAGTTCGTGTGGAATTCGGTCATCGAAGGCATCCAAGGCGAGGCGAAGGTCGAATCGCTCACGCTCAAGAATGTCGTCACCGGCCAAACCGTCGAAACGCCTACCGATGGCGTCTTTGTCTACGTCGGCCATCTGCCGAACAACCAGCTTTTCGAGGGCAAGCTGGCGATGGACGAAGAGGGCTACCTGGTCACCGATAAGCTGATGCGTACCAACGTGCCCGGCATCTTCGCGGCAGGCGAGATCCAGGATCACCGCTTCAAGCAGGCGGCGACCTCCGCAGGGCAGGGTGTGGCCGCGGCGCTCGAAGTCGAGAAGTTCCTGGCCGACCTGGAAGATCGCGCCTATCCGGGCGCCGGTTGATGCTGTCGCACGTTCGTCTCGAAACTTACATGCGCCGCGCCGCGATGCTCGGTCGCGAGGGGGTGGAAACGCCACCGTTCGTCTGTCTCTTCAGCCCGAATGATCCACTGCGCTTCTTCAACTATGCCAAACCGCTTGAGCCGGTGGGGGCGGAGCCGGATGGGCTGAACGAGTCACTGGCGACGCTGCGCCAGGCGTTCCGCACACGCCAGCGCGTGCCGCGCTTCGAGTTCATCGAGGAGTTTGCGCCCGACCTGGGGCCGGCGTTGGTTGCGGCGGGATTCAGCCTGGAAGACCGCTACCCGCTGCTGGTCTGCACGCCGGAGACGCTACGCCAGATGCCGCCCATCGACGGCTTGACGATCACGACGCTGACACCCGACTCGCCCGTCGACGATCTGTTGGCCTGCCTGGCCGTGCAGCAGCAAGGCTTCGGCGAGATGGCGGGCGATCCCCCAACGCTGGCCGATGTCGATGATCTGCGCGCGAATCTCGCGTGCGAGGGGGCCTTTCTGGCGCGGATGGCGGGCGTGCCGGCGGGTGCGATGATGTATACTGCGCCGTTCGATGGGCTGACCGAACTTGTCGGGGGCACGACACTTGAGGCGTATCGCCGCCGCGGCATCGGCGCGGCGATGATCGCGGCGGCCGCGGCAGACGCATTCGGCCGCAGCGTGGAGATCGTCCTCCTGACCGCGGCCAGCGAGCATGCAAGCGGTGTTTTCCAGCGGGCCGGTTTCTGGTGGTATGGGACCAGTCTAGCGTACGCGGAAGAGAGTTGAGGAAAGAAAAGTGCCCGACGCCTGGAAGCGTCGGGCACCTGGGTATGTGGGTCATTCAGGAAGCCCGGACTGGCTCGATCGGAGACCGGCCAGAGCGGCAGGCTCGGTTGGAGAACCGCCAGCGTGGCAGATCTGAAAGACCAGAGCGGTGGATCTGAAACGTCAAACGTGATGCGTAAGAAAAACTGGCGTCTTCTCACGCTTCACGTTTCACGTTTCACGTTTCACGCTTCACGATCAGTCGAGTGATCAGTAGTTCTAGCGGAAAAGCGGGATCGCTTCGCGTTCGGCCACCAGTTTCTCCATCGTAGCCTCCGCCGGCCCCGCCTCGAACCGGTTGGCGGCGTCGAGCAGTTTGGGCAGCACGAAGATGTCGCCGGTGCTGTTCAGAAAGATGCCGGGGCGGCTGAGCACATAGCCCACGGCCAGATCGATATCGGCCTGCTCCTCCCACGGTTCATACCAGCAGGCGCGTGCGCGTGGCTTGTCGCCCCAGGGGGCGCGCGCCAGGCTCTTGATGGTCTGGATGGCGACCTTTCGCTGTTTGCAGATCTTCTCCACAGCCTCAAACCCCGCGGCATAGACCGGATTCTTCATGATCAGGTAGTTGTACGGCAGCAGGATCGAGTCGAAATCGAAGCGGTTCAGGCTGAGCTGATGCATGGCTGCGATGGAGATTTCGTGCCCGGTGACGCCGATGAAACGTGTGAGGCCCTGCTCGCGTGCCTCGATGGCCGCCTCCAGCGCGCCGCCCGGCCCCATCGCGACCTTCCACTCCCCCGGATCGATCAGCGCATGCAACTGGATCAGATCCACGCTGTCCACCCGCATCCGCTCCAGCGAGCGGTGAATCTGCTCCTTGGCCTTCTCGTACGTACGTTCGCCGGTTTTGGTCGCCAGGAAGAACTCCTTGCGATAGCGCGGCATCCACGGCCCGATGCGATCCTCCGCCTCGCCGTAGCTGGCGGCGGTGTCGATGTGGTTGATACCATATTGCAGCAGCACATCAAGGGTGCGGTCTGCCTCCTCCTGGGTGACGCGGCCCAACGCTGCTGCGCCGAAAATGACGCGTGTGCTCATATGGCCGGTACGACCGAACGGCGCCTTCGGAATCATCTGCTCTCTCCCCTTTCTTGATATGATCACTTGCTGTAATTGTAGAATCCCTTGCCGCTCTTCCGCCCCAGGTATCCGGCGCTGACCATCCTGCGCAACAGTGGCGGGGCGGTAAAGCGTGGGTCCTTAGTCTCCTCAAAAACGGCGTCAGCGACGAACAGCGTGGTGTCCAATCCGACGAAATCCAACAACGTGAATGGCCCCATCGGATGGTTCAGCCCCAGCTTGATCGCCGTATCGAAGTCTTCTTTCGTCGCCACGCCTCGCTCCAACGCCTCG
>JALOOE010000715.1 GCA_025454565.1 Anaerolineae bacterium | reverse complement strand
CTCGACGATCATTCGCCAGACGCTGCGCCAGATGATGACGCCCGACCGGCTGCGCGGTCGGATGACCGGCATCAACCAGATTTTCTTCATGGGCGGGCCACAATTGGGCGAGCTGGAGGCCGGACTGGTCGCGTCGATCTTCGGCGCGCCGTTCGCCATCGTCAGTGGCGGCGTCGCGACCATCGTCTTGACGGTTTACATCGCCCGGCGCTACCCCGGCCTGCGCCGCTACACGCGTGCGACCATGGCCGAAGATCAGGCGCGGATGGCGGGGGCAACCGTCCAGGAATGAAGCCATGAATGGCCGATCATGCCACTCGTGATGTTCTGGTGGATGTCTCCCCCCATCGTCCGGGCGGCAGATAGCGGTACAACTCCCCGCCTACCCGGTTGGTGTAAGCGGATAACCTCGATCAGCACTGCGTTCTTGTCGCTCTCCGCCAGCGTTGAGCGGTCATACAACGTCTTCACCCGGCTGCCGATCGCGGCGTCCACCGGGTCGGCCGGCTGCCGCGCCAACATAGCCCATGTCAACATGCGGGCCAAATCAGGTTTTTGCGACAGCCTCCTGCGACAAAAGTCCCTGACACGCGCGGCCATGCCGCGTATGATGGTCTCAGTCTCTCAGAAGAGGTCGCCTCCATGCTTAAACGTCTTCGCTATCCCTTGCTCTTGATTGCGCTGCTGACCTTGCTCGCCGCGACCTGGGCCGGGCTGCTGCGCATCGGCTGGCGGCTGCCGGCCTCAAGTGGCCTGGCCGCAGCGCACGGCCCGCTGATGGTCTCTGGCTTCCTCGGCACGCTGATCGGGCTGGAGCGTGCGGTGGCGCTGGGGGCATTGGGCCGGCGCTGGGTCTACATCGCGCCGATCCTCTCCGGGCTGGGCGCGCTGACGAGCCTGCTCGGCCTGCCTGCCGGCCCGTGGCTGCTGACCGCCGGCAGCATTGCGCTGATCGCGGTCTTCGGCGAGATCATCCGCCGGCAGCCGGCGTCGTTCACCTACACGATGGGCTTCGGCACGGTGCTGTGGGCGGCGGGCAACGTGCTCTGGCTGGCCGGCTGGCCGATCTTTCAGGTCGTCTGGTGGTGGGGCGGCTACCTGGTGCTGACTATTGCGGGCGAGCGGCTGGAGATGGCTCGTCTGACGCACTTTCCGCGCTGGGCGATGCGCGCCTTCTTCATATTGGTCGGGGTCTACGTTGTGGGTCTGCTCGTGCTCAGCTTCATCCCGCGCGGCGATCTCGGCACGCGGGTCGTGGGCCTGGCGCTCCTGCTCATCGCGCTCTGGCTGCTGCGCTTCGACATTGCGCGCAAGACCGTGCGCCGCACCGGCCTCACCCGCTTCATCGCACTGAATCTGCTGATCGGTTATGTCTGGCTGGCCGTAAGCGGCCTGCTCGTGCTGATCTACGGCCAACAGGCCGCCGGGCCGATCTACGATGCGCAGTTGCACACGCTATTCCTGGGCTTCGTGTTCGGGATGATCTTCGGTCACGCGCCGGTGATCTTCCCGGCGGTGCTTGGCCGGCAGATCGAGTACGGGCCGCACTTCTACGGTCACGTCGGGCTGCTGCACGTGTCGCTCTGCATACGAATTCTGGCCGACCTGCTGGGTCTGGTCATCCTGCGCCAATGGAGCGGGATGCTCAACGGGATCGCGCTGTTGCTATTCCTGGCGGTGACCGTGTTCTCGCTGCGCAAAGGCAGCGCGGAAAGCCTCCCGGCGAACGCGAGATCAGCCAAGTCGAATTGACTCAAGTATATCAGGAGGATATCTATGGCCCAACCGCTTTACTTCCCGGATTGGCGCGACAAAGTGATCTTCTCGGCGGGAGGTCCGCAGCCACAGGTGTTGCATGAGGATGACAAGGTCAAGGTGGTTGTCGTGGGCCTCGAACCCGGCAGCCAGATCCCTGCGCATCCCGGAGCCGGCAGCACCGTGGTGATCCCCGCCGGCGCCATACGCGGGGTGGCGGTTCACACCCGGCTCGCCTTCATCGCCGTCAGGATCACCGGGTAGACCGTCAAGCTCGCGTTCAGCCGCGGTGACGCTTTCTGTGCGGTGAGGGCGGTCGCTGACCACAAGGCTCAGCCTGATCGCCCTCACCAGCAGGCTGTCGTAGCTGATAAACGGCGACGCGACCAGTCATCCAGCCCGGCACAAACAGCGTGCCGGCCAACGCCAGTGCTGCACACCCATCAATCGTTCTCCGCCCCGGCCTGCCGGGCAAATAGCACACCGGTGACGATGATGATCAGGTGCACGACGATGAAGGCGACGTACCCGCCCGCGTTGAAGCCGTTGGCGATCAGGTAGATATCATCCAGTACACCGTGTAGCAACTCCAGCCACACGATGAGCCAGACTGCGCCGAGATACTTGCGCGGGTTACGCGCGGCCCACAGCATGAACGTTCCCAATCCAACAACCTCAAACGCGAAAGGCGACCAGCCGTCCACGAATGCCTTAACAACAGGGGGATCGGCCGGATAGGGCAGGTTGCCCGCAAAGAGCGCTGGATCGACGAGGATGCCATACATATTCATGATGCCCAGTAGCAGGTAGAATGCTCCGACGATGATGAACCACCACTTCAGCTTCTTCATGAGAGCGCCTCCGATGATATTGTTCGGCTGACAGGTCGCCGTGACCCGTCAGCCGGAGCGATGGTTTCTTACTGCGCCGGCGCCTTGAGATACGCGTACAGCGCGGCCAGGTCGTCATCGGTCATCTTGGTGGCGCTCTGCCACGGCATCCGCTCGGTGAACGGCGTACCGTTGGGCCGCACGCCTGTGCGCATGGTCTGGGCAAACTGCTTTTGCGTCCATGTCCCGACGATTGGTCGCGGGTTGGGCACGGCGGGGCCGACCGAAGTCGCAGGCATTCCCATCATATCCGGCCCATGACAGCCGCGACAATCGCCGTACGTCGCCACATACTTGCCGTATTCGGCGGTTGTGGCTGCGGGCGGGGCAGTCACTACGCCTGGTGATCGCGCGGGTGGAGGACCGAACATGCCCGCGCCC
>JALOOE010000116.1 GCA_025454565.1 Anaerolineae bacterium | reverse complement strand
ATCCGGCTACCAGATCCTGCATCACCTCGCCGGCCTTCTTGCCCCATTTCCAGAGCTTGGCGCGATAGTTCAGATCGCACGAGACGGTGATCCCCATCTGCCGGGCGACACCGATGGCCTCGGCGCATGCCAGCGCCGCGCCTTCCGACACGGCTGGCGTAATCCCCGTCCAGTGGAACCAGTCGGCGCCCTGGAACACCGTCTTCCAGTCCACCATGCCCGGCTTGATCGCCGCAAAGCTCGAGCCGGCCCGGTCGTAGACGACTTTGCTGGCGCGCTGGGCCGCGCCGGCCTCCAGGAAGTAGATGCCCAGGCGGTCGCCGCCACGCAGGATGTGCGACGTGCCGATGCCGTGCTGGCGCAGGTAGGCGATACAGGCATCGCCCAGGTCGTTCGCCGGCACGCGCGAGACGAACTCGGTCTGCTGGTTGTAGCACGCCAGCGAGGCGGCGACGTTCGCCTCGCCGCCGGCATACAGCGCCTCAAAGGTGCGCGTCTCGGTGATGCGGTTGAAGCCCGGTGGGTTCAGCCGCAACATGATCTCGCCAAAGGTGATAACTTTGCTCATGATGTGCTCCGTGAGGAAATATCACCACGGAGGCACGGAGGACACGGAGATCACGAAAGGTTTTCCCTTTTTCGTATGCTCAGTGCACTCTGCGTCTCCGTGGTTACCACGCTCGTTAGGTGCGACGGTAGTTCACGTCCAGGATTGCCAGGCGCTCCAGGTGGGCGCCCAAGCGGGCCTGGAAATCGGCGAAATCCTTGCCTGCCAGCGGCGTCCACGCAACCTCGGCGTGGGCGCAGGCGCGCGGGTAGGCCATGTACTCAAGGTGCTTGGGGTTCGGTATATACTCCGTCCAGAGCTGCGCCTGCGTGCCCAGGACGTGCTTTGCCTCACCGTCCGTCAGATCGGCCGGGATCGGATTGTAGTTGTATGCCTTCTCCAGCGGCACGTAGCCGCCGATAGCGAGCGGCTCAGCGTCTTTGTCTTCGGCCTGATAATAGTCGAAGTAGGTATAGATGTTCGGCGCCATCACGACATCATGCTTGGCTCGCGCCGCCGCGATACCCCCGGCCTCGCCGCGCCACGACATGACGGTCGCGCCCGGCGCCAGGCCGCCTTCCAGAATCTCATCCCAGCCGATCAGCCGCCGCCCGTGCGCCGTGAGGAATTGATCCATCCGGCGGATGAAGTAGCTTTGCAGCTCCTCTTCGTTGACCAGGCCGAGTTCTTTCATGCGCGCCTGCGCTGCCGGGCTGGCTTTCCACTGCACCTTGGGGCACTCGTCGCCGCCGACATGGATGAACGGACTGGGGAAGAGGTCGAGCACCTCGGCCAGGACGTTCTGCAGGAAGATGATTGTGGCCTCATCCGCGCTGAAGACGTTCTCGCAGATGCCCCATTTCGTGCGAGGCGATAGCTGCTCGCCGGTGTTGCCGAGCTCCGGATAGGCGGCGATGGCGGCTTGCGCATGGCCGGGCATCTCGATCTCTGGCACGATGTTGACGTAGCGCGCCGCCGCGTAGGCGACGATCTCGCGAATGTCGTCCTGGGTGTAGAAGCCGCCGTGTCGTTTGCCGTCGTAGACCTCGACGTAGTTGGGGTTACGCCAGTCGAGCTTGCCGACCAGCGTCTCCTGCCGCCACGCGCCGATCTCGGTCAGCCGGGGATACGAGCAGGTCGATGAATTTCTTAACGAATTCCTTCGGCATGAAATGCCGAACCACATCCAACATCATGCCGCGCCAGGCGAAGCGTGGCGCGTCCTCGATCTCGACGCACGGAATCACCCAATCCACGCCATGCACGGCCGCTTCCCGGAAGATGGCCGGGGGCAGCAGTTGGCGCAGGGATTGCACGCCGTAGAAGAGGCCCGCAGGCTGCGGAGCGGCGTCACGCTCAGCCGGTAGCCCTCCGCGCCGTGGGCGGACGCCGAGCGGCTCGTCTGCGAGCGGTCGATTTGCAGTCGAATCGTGCCGGCATCCTGAGTGCTGCTGGCGACTACCCTGGGCCAGAAGCCGGTCGCCGGCGCCAACGCGGCCGCTAACTGCTGCCCGACCGCCGAGGCCGCGCCCGCCGCCACGATCGTCGTGTCAGCGGTGAGTGTGAAGCTGCCGCCAGTGGGAACGCACTTCACAGGTTTCGGAATGATGCTGATGGGTGTCACGGATGATCTCCTTGATGGACGAAGGACGAAAGACCAACGACGAAGGTGGCAGGATGCGTCTCCTTCGCCGATTTGCTATTTACTATTTGCCACCTGCTGATTCGCTTGCCACATCTCGAACCCCTCGCGCGCCACCTTCGAGATGCGCACCTGATGATACCCGGCGATGCCCGTATCGAGCAAGTCGTTGAGCGGGTCGATCCAGCGTCCGGGCAAGGCTGGAGTGCCGTGCATCATGCCGAAGATCGAGCCGACGGTTGCACCGTTGCAGTCGGTGTCGAAGCAGGCCTGCACCGCCGCACAGATGGCCCGGCCGTAGTCGTCCTGCCCCCAGAGCAGACCGAGTGCAACGATCTGCGCGTTGGAGTTGGTGTGGCACCAATGGTGCGGGCTGAACTCATCCCAGCGGGCATGGATGCGGCGGATCGCTTCCTCGCTATCGATCCCCTGATGATACCAGCCGATCACCTGCCGGATGTCCTCGGCCAGGCGGCACCGCGCCGGGATCTCGCCCAGGCCGATCTTGATGACGTCCTCGACATCCTTCACATATGGCGCAGCCGCCAGCATTGCGGCCACCCACATTTCGCCGTAGATGCCGTTTTTGACGTGGCTGATCGAGGCATCGCGCCAGGCGTACTCGGCTGCAAGCTCCGCGTTGCCCAGCGCGGCATAGCCCCAGAAATCAGCGCGAATCTGTGCGCCGATCCATTCACGATAGGGGTTGCGGTAGGTCGCCGATGTGGGCGGCGGGATCAGGTTGACGAAGTTGCGATAGGCGGCGCGCTCGGCGGTGAAGGTGTGGAAGATCGGGATGTTCTGGAGCCAGAACTCGGCGACATCGTCCGGCACAAAGGCAGCCCCGCGCTGTTTCATGATCGCCAGGCCGGTGACTGTGTAGTTGGTGTCGTCATCCTCGGGCATGTGCGTTACCCGGTCGATGTAGGCGCGGTCGCGGGAGACTTTGTGCTTCTCATACAACTCACCCGGCGCATCGGAACGGAAGAAATCGGTGAGCGGGTAGCGGCCCTGATCCTTGAGGAAGCCCCACATGGCGGGCGAGCGCCAGCCCTCAACCGGCTTGCCGAGCAGACAGCCGGCGCAGCGTCCCAGCCACGCCGCCAGCACGTGGTCGAAGAGATACTCGTCCCCCGGATCGGTGATAATCCAGAACGGGGTATCGGTCGGGCGGGCGCGGCGGATACCCTGCAGGTCGGATGGCTCATCGTAGGGGTAGCCAGCGCGCATCGGTAGACTCGCACACGCGTCGAGTAGCGCCGATGCGCGGGCGTGCAAGACCGGATCGCCGTCAAGATCGACAGCCTGCTGCGTAAGCGCGTCGAACTCGGCCGCGACGGACGAAATGTCGCGACCCTCGTCGAGTGATTGTTGACGCTCGACGGCCAGGAATTCGCGGTCGATGGACAGGTAGCGTTGTTTCACGGCTCACTCCCAAGAGTTCATTTGATGATGCCCAATTCGCTGAATTGGGGCAGACCACCCCAGTAGATCGCCCAGGCGGCGAAAAGGCCCAGAGACAATAACGCGCTCACCAGAAAAAAGAGGAGGAGCGGCTGCGTTTTCCAATGCCGGCGTCCGGCTGCCAGCCCGAAGAGACTGACCAGCACCGCAAACGGAATTCCGAGCGGCGTCGTCCCGCCCTCCACAATCACCCCGAAGAACATCGCACCGTAGATCAGACCGGCTGTGACGTTCAATCTCGTCGTCGGGGCGCTCCCCGGGAACGGATTGCGCCACTGGCGGTACAGCAGCAGCGCCGATAATCCGACCATGCCGGCGTGCCACAGGTAGTGACTCAGCGTCTCGTCATAGAAGTGCGTCAGCATGTATGCGTCGCTGTGCTTCATCTCATCCATCAGGTGGCTGATCGAATTGGCAGCCAGGTGCATGCCGTGTCCCATGACCCACAACGCGGCGAGGATCAGGAAGGCAACCATCTCACGCTGATTGGGGGTCAGATCCCGGCGAATCTGAAACAGCAGCCAATAGAGCGGGATCAGCACCAGCGGCGTCAGGAGGTCAAATAGATCTCCGTTCCTCAGCAACGGATTAGGCCCAAATTGCTGGCTGAGCAGGGCTGGGCCGAGAAAAAGCACCAGCGAGAGGGCCGCGAAAACCAGGATCAGGCGAGACAGGCGAATCAAAGGCGCCCCCACTGCAGATAGGCGGAATGATCGGGCCGATCAGCGCGCGCCGGCGCTCTTCAAGATCGCCACCATCTGGCTGAAGCCGCGCCGCTGCGCGTGCGCCAGCGGCGTCAGCCCTTGCCCGTCGGCCAGGTTGACGTTGGCGCCGGCATCGACGAGCAGCCGCACGACCTCAGTGTGGCGCGGTCCGCCGTCGCCGAGAATGATGGCCTCCAGCAGTGCGGTCCAGCCCAGGCGGTTGACGTGATCGATCTTGATATCGGTTTTCAGCAGTTCTCTGATGATTTCGACATGGCCGCGGTCGGCCGCACGGATCAGCCCGGTGCCGTTGTAACTGTCCAGGCTGTGAACATCCGCGCCCGCCTGCAGGGTGCGCTGCAGCAGCTCAAGGGTGCCGTCAGCGGTCGGGATCAGATAGGCGCTCTGCTTGGTGTTGTCCTGGGCGTTGACATCTGCGCCGGCCCGGATCAGCAGATCGGCGATGGCAAGATCATTGCGATAGGCCGCCGCGATGAGCGCAGTCTCGCCCTTCTCGTCACGGGCATGCACGCTTGCGCCTTGCGAAAGAAGCTCTTTCACCGCGGCAACATCGCCTTGTTTCGCCGCTGCGATCAGCCTGGCATCGCGCGCTTTGGCTGCGGCGTCGCCCACTGCCGAACCCCTCGCCCCGGTGGTCGCCGCTTTCAGCAGGATCTGCTCGATTTCCTTGAAGCCGCGGGCCTGGGCGTGCTTGAGGGGTGTGACGCCATCCTTGTCCGCGATGTTGATGTTCGCACCGTGATCCACCAGCAACTGCACGATCCGCTGATGTCGCTCGCCGCCATTGCTGAGCACGATCGCCTCCAGCAACGCCGTCCAGCCCAGGTTGTTGACGTGGTTCACGTTCACGTCCGTGCGCGTCAGCAGTTCGTTCACGATCTCTACGTGGCCGCGCTCGGCGGCAGGGATCAGGGCTGTGCCACCGAACCGGTTGGTGAGCCGGGTGTCAGCTTTGGCGTCAATCGTCAGCCGCAGGATCTCCAGGAGTCCCTCGGCGCCCGCGTACAGGAAGGGGTTGTCCAGCCGGTTGTCGCGGATGTTGATGTCCGCGCCCGCCTGGATCAGCGCCCGCACCGTCTCCACCCGGTTGCCATGCGTGGCCGCCATGATCGGTGTGCGACCCTGGGCATCGCGGCCATTGATGTCGGCGCCTTCTCTCAAGAGGCGTTGGACTGCCGGCGTGTCGCCGGCCTCGGCCGCGCGGTGGAGTTGCTCGGTCAATGCCTTCACGTTGGCAGCCGTCCTTGTCGGCGTGAGCGAGGGCACAGTCGTCGGCGTAGGCGAATTGGTGGGTATGGGCGAGCTGGTCGCCGTGCCGGTCGGCGCGCTTGCCGGCCCAGCCGACGGCGTAGGCGTCACGGTGTTCATCACGGGTTGGGCGCTCGTCGGTGTTGCCGCAGGCAGATCAGTCGGTGTGGCGCTCGCCGCAGCGGCACTGGCGGGACCGGTTGTGGCCGGCGTAAGCGGTGTTTGCGCCACATCCGTTGGCCCGATTGAGACGCAACCCGCCATCATGACGGCGGTCACCAGGATCAAAGCGATCAGTCTGGGGGATTTGTCGTTTCTTTGGAGTGCTGGATATTCAGGTATCATCATTCTCGCCTATCTACTCAATCTCACGCAAACAAGCATCCGCATCTGTCTCTCGCTGGCAATCAGCGTGGATGATACCTCAACAAGCCCTCCTCGCGCCAACTAGCCGATATCACGGTAGCAATGCGCCTCATGATCGAACCATTGGCCCTCGAACGCCCGGATCAGCGTGGTGTACACCTTCACCCGCACCTCGTTCTTGCCGGGCCGGAGTTCAGCGCTGGCAAGCTCCAGACGGCGCGGCTCCCAGGGCAGCGCACGCCACGCACCCCCATTGATCGAGACTTCACACGCATCATGGAACGGCGCGTCCATTACGAGATCGGCGCGCACGCGTTCGCCTTGCGGCGCCTCCAGCAGATCAAAATCGAGCGCATATTCGATCACCCCTGCGTAGAAGGGCAGGCCGTTGGCCTCGTGGGTCTCGAAGCCGCCCATCTCGGGCCGCTGGATCAGCCGCATGGGATGCAGCGCCACGCCGAAATCGCCCGCCAGGTAGAGTGGGTTGAGCAGGCCGCCTGCGGGCCGGGCATCAGCAATCTCCGCCCGCAGCGCATTCGAGCCGGGGCGCAGCCGCGCAGTGATGTCGACGCCGAGGCTGCCGCGCACATGGGCATCCGTCGGCGCAAAGTCAGCCGCGGTCAGCGGGTCACCGTCATTGACCCATAGCCGCCAGTCGCCGACGATGGAGCCGGGTTCCACCACAAGCTCGACCCGGCCAGAGTACGCATTCTCGAACGCACACTCGTAGCGGACATGCAACGGCGGCCAATCCAGTTCCGGTTCGTGGCCGAAATAGCGCCGGACGCTTGGGGCGAAGCGAAAGCCGCCGAGCTCCAACTGATCACTGAGCGGGACGGCCGGCACCGTAGCGGTCTGTGCGCACGCGCCATCCTCCACGATGGACATCTGCCATTCCGCCAGCCGTAGCAGATTGGGATCGAGCGGCCGCACGCGAGCGGGTCCAACCAGGTGGATCATGAGGGTGACGGGAGAACAAGACAGCGAATCAACAGGATCCATCGAATCGGCGGCAGGAGATTCGCTCAGTCCGGCAGATTCGTTGTCATACCCCTCGTCGCACGCCTCCAGCATGAACGACTCAAAGGGATGGAGATTCCGGACATACTGGTCGCCTTGTATTTCGAGCTGCGGCGATTGATTTTCGTCCAGTGGAATCTCGCACAGGATACCGCCGGAATCGAGCGTGACGGTCAACCTTTCGCTGCCGGCGTTCAGCACAAACCAGAGCGTGCGTCCGCCGCCGGCGCGCTTGACCACCTGCACCGCTGCCGCCTCCCTGCCCGCCGCCTGCACGCTCAGGCTCGGCGCGATGTGTTCGCGAATGGCGGCCAGCATGGCGTCTGCTGCAAAAACCGGAGCGCAACGCAGCACCCGTCCGCCCGCAGCCTCGAATGCAGCCAGCCATGCGGCCAGCGGCGGCTCGATCACGCGCATCGGCGGGAGGATCACCAGCTTGACCGTCAGGTCGGCGACGCGCAGCATGCCGGCCTCCACATGCCCCTCCCGAAGGATGTCCGTGTCGGCGAAGTGAAAGTCAAGATGGTTCTCCATCAGGAGCGTCTGCAAGCGGACATAGGCTTCCAGGTCGGCGCGCGACGGGAGGCCGCTCGATGGCTCGACGACCAGGATCTGTGCCTCGATGTGGGTGCCCTCGAAGAGCCGGCCAATGCGATCCACATGCGCGGCCAGCTTGCCGAAGAGCGGCCAATAAGGCGCCTGGAAGAAGAACGTGGGCGGCGCGTCGTGTTTTCGCAGCGCGTGCGTGCTGTAGAAGAAGCCGTGCGGCACCAGGTAGCTGATCCCCGCCAGCAGTTGACCATCGGCCATCAGTTTTGCGTCTTGCAGCGTGCCGCTCCAGCCCAGGCTATGATAGCACTCGTCCAGGCTGCCTTCCTTGCCATAGAAGTACGCGGCCGAGGCGGTGGCTTTGGCGTTCTGCCGCAGGTGCGGTCCCAACAGGTCGAGCGCTGCGCCGGCCTTGGTGTGCCCTGGCTCGCAGCCGGGGATGTCCATGTAGCGCAGTTGCGCCATACGCAGCGACGGCTTCTCCCCGGAATACGCCAGCCCGTGCGCCCGGCACCAGGCCGAGATCGGCTCTTCCCAGGACGCGCAGAACAGCTTGTATTGCAGCCGGCGCAAATCATACGCCACCCGTTCGTGTTCGGGGTGCGTCGCGTCCTGAAGGGCCGGCAAGAGCGGCGGCAGGTCGCAGCCGTACTCGTCCCGAAACAGTTGGGGCAGGCGAGCCGACCAGCCCGGCTGCGTCTCATCCACGAAGATCGAGCGGATGCTCAGGCCGAACTTCGCCCCGTATCGCCGGCGATAGCGCTCGTGCGTCAGACCGATGAACGCCTGCACCGCCTGGGGGTTGAGCACGTCGGCGAAGTGCCCCCAGTATTTGTGATGCGTCACCTCGGCCTGGACGCTGACGAAGATGCGGTGAGGGCCATCGGGCAGCGTGGCCTCCAGGATCGGCGTCGGCCGGCTGGCGAAGTAGCGCTTCTGGTTGTAGCGCGTCAGGCCGGTCTCCCGATAGGAGTCCACGACGAGGAGCGGGCCGGCGTGACCGGACAGATCCGTATCGCGTGACCAGTCCGGACGGCCATCCTGCACCGGAAAGGCCCGCACCGACAGCACCTTGCCCGCGGGCAGCTCGATCCGCACCGGCCCGCCCGGCACATCGTACGTCCGCTGGATCAGCTCGGTCGCATGGTGCTCCGGCTGGCCGAGCGTCACCTGACCGCCCGCGACGCCGCTGGGGTAGGGGTACTCGTCATAGAGATGGACGACCAGCTCGTGCGTTTCGGCCGCGGCCACGGCGACATCGACCATCTCGAAGAATGCTTCCGAGAGGTAGGGCTGACCCAGGCCCTGGCGCGAGTGGATGAAGAAGCCACGCACGCCCTGCCGCGCCATCTCCGCCACTTGCCAGCGGATTTCCTCCGCCGATAGGCGGTCGTTC
>JALOOE010000115.1 GCA_025454565.1 Anaerolineae bacterium | reverse complement strand
CGAGACGGTGGGCTTCATCGCAGGCAGGCGCCTGAAGACCACGCTGCCATTCCGTCTAAAGCGGTCAGTAGTGTCTTCAACGGACCCATCCCCGAAAACGACCCAATATTTGCCGTTCCAATAGCGCCAGTCCAGGCTCCAGCCATCCGTGGCGGGATCGCCCGGGGTTGCGAAGTCGAACTTCAGGGTGATGGCGGCTGCCTCCCGGCTGGCAGAATCCTCTGCGCCCGCGGCTCCGTCCTCGCTGGCTGCTGCGCCTGACCCTGCCGCCTCCCCGCCGGCGGCGTCCTTTGCGCCAGCGGCGTCGGCGAAGCTGAAGAACTGATCGTCGCCCAGAAACAGATAGCGCTCGCGCGTGGTCGCGCCGGCAAAGGGGTCAAAACAGCCGATCCTCTCGCCAGTGGCGATGGCTCTGTGGTCGCTCTTGTGGATCGCGTCGACGGCCCAACATGCGGTCAGCGCATTCCGGGTGACCATCATCTTCTCGACCGTTTCGAAGATGATCTCGGGCCTGGTGTCCGAACGAACCGTGGCGATCTGCGTGCCTTTTGGCACCTCGACATGGTCCGGCCCATCGTCACCCAGGAAAAAGGCTACCTCTGTAGTTGCTGCCTGCGGGGGCAGCAGATCGACGCCGGCCATGTTGAGAAACGCCAGCATATGGTTATCCGGGGACTTGTTCAGACGATCGATGACCAACTCCGCCAGACGACCATAGAGGTCTACAAAGGCTCCCCCCATGTGGTCCAAATCGGGCTGCCAATTCCTGTCCCAGTGCTGCTGGAGCGTCTGCTCGACCCTCGCGCTTATATCCTCTGCGCTGGTTTGTGTGATCAGAGGTGGCGCGGTCATGATGCAGCTCCCCGCTCGAGATAGAAGGGATAGACCAGATTGAACCGGCTATCGGTGGCACGTATGGTGTAGGCGATACTGACGCGCAACAAGGCGGGGTCTAAGGGGTCAGGTTCCGCCGTCACTTGCTCCAGCAGAGCGCGCGGCTCCCAGCGAATCAACGCCTCCTCGACCGCCAACTCGACCAGGCTGGCCGTGCGCGTGGTGTTGGGAGCGAAGAGGTAGTCGTGGATGCGGCAGCCGAAATCCGGCCGCATCACCCGTTCGCCAAGCGCCGTGCCAAGGATGATCAGGATCGCCTCGTGCACGTCTTCTTCGCCGGATGACCGGGCGATTTGCTTAGCGTTTGGGTCGATTTGAAACGGAAAAGCCCATCCGGTTCCCAGAAATTCCTGGCTCATTGACGTTTCCTTTTGCGCTGTCGCAGCAATCTAGCCGCCGATCAGGACTGTCATGCACCCTGCCACGATCGTGTCGGGCGGGCCGACGCAGGTGGCCATATCGCCCATCCGCGCGGCGGGCTGGCCACCGATCAATACCGTTGCGCTTCCCAGAGTGATGGGGCCGCCGACATGCGGCACTACCCCGGTCACCATAGGACAGGTGTGCATATCGCCCAGGCGAGCCGCCGGCTGGCCGCCAATGAGGACGGTGGGACAGCCGAGGACGATGATTCCACCATGCGCCGACGAATCGCCCAACCGGGCTGCTGGTTTGCTCATAGGTCAGTTGATCTTCACCAGACCGCCCTTGATCTCGGTCATGGCGTCGCCGCTCACGCTGGCACTGGGCGCCTTGAGGCTGGCTTGGGCGCCGCCCTCGGCGGCGAGGCTCGTGCCGGCCTTGAGCGTCAGGCCCATGCTGGCCGACAGTGTGCCATCCTGGTCGGTCTTCATCTCGAGGGCTTTGGTCGCCCTAAGTGAAATGCCGCCATCCGCGGAGATTGCGATATCTTTGCCGGCGGAAATAGTCAGGGTGCCGCCTACCTTGATCGTCATATCCTTCTCGACCTCAATCGTAAGGGCGTTGTTCTTAGAATCGATCAAAATGCGGTTCTTTTTGGTCTGGTCCTGGATCAAGATCGAGGGCGTGTCGTCGGAATCGTCGAACACGATGCGGTGGCCGCTGCGCGTGGTAATGGAGCGAATGTTGTTCTTGCCGTCGCCGTCCATGGTCTCCGGCGGCTTGTCCTGGCTATTCCACAGCATGCCCAGCACAAACGGTCGGCTGAGATCACCATGTTCGAAGGCCACCAGCACCTCGTCGTTCACCTCAGGTACGAAAAACGAGCCGCGCTTGGCGCCGGCCAGAAGCGTCGCGATCCGAGCCCAGTAGCTGTGCGACGAGGCCTCGTTGCCCTCGCCGCCCACGGCGTCGCTTGTGCCGGCCAGCCAGGGAAAATCGACCTTGACGCGCCCCAACCCGTCCGGATCCTTGACGTCCCGGACGATGCCGGTCACCACGCCATAGGTTCTCTCCTGCTGACGGTTGACGGCGGCAGCACGAAAGGTGTCAGTCAGACTCATCGTGCGTTCCTCTTGACCTCGAACTCTGTGCGATACCCGCTCGCGTCGATGGCGTGGGTAGTCGAGGTGACGTAATAGGGGCCGCTAAATCGCTTGCCCAAGCCCTTGAGCTCGACCACCATACGGGCGCGCAGATCGGGCATGCCGATGCAGGCGCCCCTGCCCTTGATGAACTCCATGGACTTCGTCTCCAAATGGGCCAGGGCCAGCTCGCGGGCTTCGCTCGAGGTCGAGACGTCCTGCGCGTCGAGACGGACGACGACCTGATCCGCGCTGGGGAACATGCGCTTGACAATCTGGCTCCCGGTCTCGCGGCCCATGATCACGCGTTCGTCGCCGGCGTTCGCTTCGCTGACGAGCGGCTCCTTTCCGCCTCCTCGCGACGTCTGCGACGCGCGCACCCGCACTGCGGTGACGAGGCCGTACAAGGTCAGGCTGGGCGAAAAACTTCGCAAGGTGCGGCCCCACTCGAGCGTCAGTTTGGACGCCGAAGCTTCCCGGTAGCGTGGGCGCTGGAAATACAGGGTTTGGTCCTTGACCACGAACTCATAGCCAATGCGCTCGGCGCGCTGGCGCAGGATATTGGCGCAGCTTGCGCCCTCCCGCGGCGCCACCCATTTGTGCTCGATGCCAGGGTTGTCGACGCGATAGTCCTTGATGCCGATGCCGGCCTTTTTGGCGTCTTTGACGATCTCGTCGACGATGCCGGGTGGGCACGCCGCTTTCGGGAAAACTCGGCGTGCAGGCGGTGATGTCGCCGCGCAACATGAACTGCAAGTTATCGACGTACCCGATCGAGATCTCCACTTCGTTCCCTTCGTCGAACAGCCCGTCGTCCAGCCAGCGCAATTGGCCTCCGGCGAATGCGCCAGGCGTGGGATTGCGGTCCCGCACCGTGAACGCGAAGCTATCGGGGCCGTCGGCGACATCGGTGACGCTGACCGAAAGCACGTCGACCGTTGCGGCATGACGCAGCTCGGTGCCCTTGATCTTGATCAGGAAGCTGGGATTGTAGGTCTCGCTTGGGTTCACGTGCGCCTCGCGCTCTCTACTCGACGACAGGGATGGTCAATCTCTGGCCCGGCCGGATCGCCAGGGGATCGTCGATCTGGTTCCATTCGGCGATCTTGCGCCACAAGCGCGGATCGTCGTAGAAGCGGCCGGCGATGCCGCTCAGCGTATCGCCGCGCTGCACAACGTGGTGCTTGGTGTAGTTGGCGGACTGCAAAAAGCCTGGCTCACCCTCGAAGAACTCCTTGAAGGACACATCCATCGTGGCACGCACGGGGATGCCCTCAGGCAGAAACAGCGTGAAGGTTTGGTCGGCGCGTTCCAGCACTCCTTTGAAGTTCAGCTTGCCCCAGGTGAACAGACAGACCGGCGGCGCGTGCAGGTCGTGGTCGAGGTCGAGCAGCTCCATAACCTTGGCGGTATGCGTTCGGACGTCGACGCGCTGCTCGTAGGTGTCGAAGAAAAGCTGCATTGACAGCACGCCGGCGTTGCCGCGACCAAACTGCAAGAGGGGCGCGGCCAGGCCCGGTACGCCCACCTCGGCGAATTGGTTCGACTTGGCGATCTTGTACTGGGTCGGATTGAAGAGGACCTCAATGGTCTCGCCGCGGGGCGGAAGGTGGCGCTTGATGGTGGCTTTTTCCAGGCTCATGATAGTCTCTCTACATCTTAGGGCCGCTACAGGCCCAAGCGCTCGCGCTCGACGGTGAGGCGCTGCTCGAGCAAGATCATCACCTGGTCGGTTAATCGTTCCAGGTCGATCTCCTGGCTGGGCGGCCGCGCTGACTCGGCGCCGGATGACTGCTGGGTCGTGACAGACGTTGTGCGGCCGGCCATAGACGCCGTCCCAGACTCGTCAGATCCTGCAGCCTGCTCTTCGCGCTGTACTGCGAAAGTCTCCGCCGAGCCAGTCTCGATACGGCGGGCCATAACATACTCCGAGGCCGGCGCGCCCAACTGGACAGGAGACGCTGCGGCCGGGTATCCGGCATCCGGCAGGCGGGCCGGGACAGGGGCGCTCCATGGTAGGTCTCTTGCGTCTGTAACCGGGGACAAGACCGGTTCTGTTCGTGCCTGGACGGACGTCGGATATTCCCTCGAAGGCATCACCATCGCCGTAGGCGCTGTCCGGCCCGATTGGCGAGGCGATCCGGCTGGCGCCGCCCCAGGCTCACCGGATCCCGCGGCCTGATCTTCGCGTTGCACTGCGCCCATCTCCGCCGAGCCGGGCTCGACCCCGCGGGCCAAAACAAACTCCGTGGCCGGCGCGCCCAACTGGACTGGAGACGCTGCGGCCGGGTATCCGGCATCTGGTAGGCGGGCCGGGACAGGGCCGCTCCATGGTAAGTCTCTTGCGCCCGCGACCAAGGACGAGACCGGTTCTGTCCGTGCCTGGACGGACGCGGGATATTCCCTCGAAGGCATCACCATCGCCGTAGGCGCTGTCCGGCCCGATTGGTGAGGCGATCCGGCCGGCGCCATGGGGAGACTTGCCGAGGCAGGTGCTGCCGGCACAGGGAAACCTGCGCGTACTGCCGGCGCTGCGGATCCTGCGGCCGCAGTCAGACCTGCGGAATCTGCCGGCCGTTCTGCCACAGACGCAGCCGGCGCTGATAGGTGCTCACCTGGCTGTGTGCGGCCAGGCATGGCCACGGCTTCCGGCACATCAACTCTTGGCATGACGCCAGGCATCCCGGCCGCAGGAGGCGCACCTGCTGGCGGCAGCTGGCCACCCGGCTCCGCTGCAACAAGCGCAGTGAGCGTTCCCTCGGCCACCTTCGGCTGGGCTTCGAGCGGTAGGGTGAACCGGGGCATTGCCCCCGGACTCTGCTCGGATACGGGCTGCACAGACAGCGTTGGGACGTTTCGCTGCTCTGGCGTGATCGAGCTACCCGGCCGCAGGCCGAAAGCTTCGGCTCTGCCGGTTCCACCAGAGGAAACGGCGCCCGGCGAAGAGCCAGCCACACCGGCAGAGCCGGCTGCGCCAGGCGAGGCGGCGCCTTGCCTGGCGATCGGTGTGGCGGTCGATGGGCCTCCGCCGGATGACAGCCGCACCAACTGCGGCTGCTCCCGCAGCCTGGGCGTCGGAGGAACGGCCGGTGGCGATACGGGGACCAAGACCGGAGCCGGTGCGCCGGCTTGGTTCGGAGCTGCTGCGGCTTGTGCAGTCGACGACGCCTCAGGGACAACGCTAGATGATCGCTGCACCAACGACGTGAGCTCTTGCAGTTCAGGCGCTGGCGACGACGCGGGCGGGTCGAGCCGGCGCTGCGCCTCGCTCGAGACGATAGCGGCATCACCGGCCTTTTCCGAACCGGCGGCCGCGGGCGGCGCAATGTCGCGCCCAACCGTAGACGAGGCCCAAGGGGGTCCGCCGGCCAAACGCTGCACGATCGGCATCGCTGCCTGCGGTCCGGTTGGCGCCAGGGCTGAGCCGATCGCAGACGACGGTAGTTCTGCCGGCTCCACCGGTAGGCGCTGCACCGGCAGTTGGGCGGGAGCAGCCGCCAATGGCGATGGCAGCTTGCGAACCTGTCCGGTCGGGACTTCTCTGGAGGCCGCCGGGGAGGGGGCCGGCGAGTCTGGGACGGCAGGCCGCGGCGTCACGACGTAGGGCAACTCGCTCGACCCTTGCTGCGTCTCATCCTGGCCGGCCGACCAACGGCGGCGAACGATGTCGAGCAACGGCAGGCCGGACGCCAGGCTTTCGAGGCGTTGCACGCGATCGACGGAAAAACGCCGGTCGATCACGCCAGGCGCTTGGGCCAGACGCGCCGAGATCTGTTGTCCCAGGTCGGGAAGCTCGAGGGATGCGTCGCGCGGGGATGCCATCGTCATGTCCTCTGCAGCCCGCGATGGGCGAATTCTACAGCCTCGATCGCGATGGCCGCTGAGCCCGCCCGCAGGTCGGGCCCGATCCATCGCGTGGGATAGGCGCCCTCGAAGGTCCACCGCCGTTTCTCGGCGCCCGAGGAATCGCGAAAGATGATGGAGCAATCGCGGCGGGTGATCTTGCCCTGGCGGATCTCCTGGTGCCATTTCCATAACTCGTCGTTGTCCGCAACGCCGCGTTTCAAGACCAGGTTGGATGGGTAGCGGGCCGGTCCGGGCAGCCGGTGGATGAACTCGTTGAACCCACCCTCGCGATACTCCTGCACTTCGATCTCGACCTGGAGACCGCTGACCTCGTTGAAGCCGGCCACCACCAGACCTTTGATCTCCACCAGGAAATTGGTCCCAAGATAAGGGTCTTTGCGCTGGCTGGGTGTCATTGCCGGCATCGCCTAGTGCTCCTCGTTCAACCGCGTGTTGATCCGGGCGACTTCCGTCACCCAGCGCTGCCGCTCACGGTGTTCCATGTGCATGATCTCGTCATAGGGCCAGTGGAAATGATAGGCGAGGTACGCTACCTCCTCGAACAATCTGTCCGAGGGGTAGCTCAGTACCCCCCCAGGCTGCTCATCTCCACTGCGAGCTCGCCGCCGCAATGCGGGCAGGTGACAAGCACCCGATTGGCGCCGCTGGTGTTGATGCGCCGGTACATGTCCTGTAGATAGGCCAGATCGCCGGCGAACAACCCTTCGATCACCTTGGGCGTAATGAACTCGACATCGCCCAGCCTGGTGATGACGCGCGCAAACAGGATGATGACCAGGTAGCCCGGATTGGCCTGCACGCGCGGGTCCTTGAGCGGCACGACTTCGTCGTAGGCGGTGGCCATGCGCATGACGCCGTCCCGGTGGACCGCGCCGTCTGCGTCCACGTACCCGTGCGGCAAGGTGAACGGAAACTCGGTCTGCACCATCAGGCCAGCTCCAGACCTTCGTGTGCGATCTCGAGCGTCTCGATCGCGACGTCGTTGGACGTGGCGTTGAAGGTGGGTCCTGTCCACTTGGACGGCCAGCCTTCACGGAAATTCCAGCGCTTCTTTTCCTCGCGCGCGTCGTCCAAGAGGACGATCGAGCCGTTCTTGCGCTCGACCTTGCCGTCGATCGCGGTCTTGCGCCAGGTCCACAGGCTCTTGTCGTCCGTCACGCCGCCCTTGAGCACGACGTTGGCGTATTTGGCCAGGCCCGGGAGCTTGCGCGGGGTGATAGGTTCGTTGCCCTCGCGGTACTCGACGACGTCCTGGGTGGTATCGAGTCCCGAGCACTCACGAAAACCGGCGCGCGCGACGCCGTCGATTTCGACGATGAAGTTGAATCCGCGGAATGGATCGGTGCGAGCCATGGTAAGCCTCCTGAGATATGTATCGACTCATGGTCGATCGTGTCGGTGGGTGTGGCCGGAAAACCGGCCCGTACGTAAGGTCCGGCTGCTATGGACCGGCAACGGTCACGCCGGAGCTGCCATGCGTGATGCGGATGACGATGAACTCCGCGGGCGCCGCTGCGGCGAGGCCGATCTCTGTCACGACCTGTCCCGTGTCGCGCAGCTCGGGCGGGTTGGTCTCGGCATTGCATTTGACGTAGAACGCTTCTTCGGCTGTTGCGCCGTGCAGCGCGCCCTTGCGGAACAGATCGGTGAAGTAGCCGGTCAGGTCGCGCTCGATGCGGGGCCACAGCCGGTCGTCGTTGGGCTCGAAGGCCACATCGGCCAGGTTCAGCTCGATCCAGCGCGCTGCGGTGAGGAACACACGGCGAACGCTGACGTACTGCCACACCGGGTTCGTGCTGAGCGTGCGCGCGCCCCAGACCCGGATGCCGCGGCCGGGAAAGGAGCGCAGGCAGTTGATGTTTTCCGGGTTGAGCTCATCCTGGTATGCATTGACGATGCGCACCTGCACGTCCAGGGCGCCCTCGATCACCTCGTTGGCCGGGGCCTTGTGAACGCCGTCCCGGGCATCGGCGGCGGCATAGATGCCGGCGATGTGCCCGCAGGGCGGGATGAAGCCCCTGGATTCGGTCGGACCATCCAGGGTGCGGATCCAGGGAAAGTACAGGGCGCCGTTGTCGTCGCTGAGCCGGCTTCGTTGCCAATGGACTAAGCCATCCCGATCGGCGGCCTTGGCGTCTTTGCGATACCGGCGCTCGGTGATCCACTGATCGAGATTGCAGATCGGCAAGCCGTCGAGGATGGCGAAGCGATTGCCCAGGGCCTGGCAGTGGTTCAGTACCTGCCTTTGGTGGTCGACGACCCAATCGAAGATGTCGATGCGGGTCGCCCATTCCTGGCAGCGTGCAGGGGTCTGAGCCGCCTGGTCGGCCGCCCGATCGCGGTTGGCCTGGGCGGGACCGGCCAGGTCGCGCAGCGCCCTCATGATATCAGGCGCGCAGACCAGGTCGACGTCGTTCAAGAGCGCCAGCCCGGCGAGCGTCTTGTCGAAGCCGATGTCGCCGGCGTAAAGCGCCACATAGCAGCGCTGGCCGCCGTTGGCAAAAAAGCCGCGTACGACTTGAGGCAGGAAGCTGCCCTTGGCCAGGCGGGACAGTGGCTTTGGGCCTCTGTCTCCCGTGACCACCTGTCCCGTCCGCAGTGCACGCTGGCCCGAATTTCCCAGCGTCTGGCAGAAGTCCTGGAATTCGGCTAGGTTCTCCACAAGCCGTGGCTCGACGCCGTCGTCCACGCTGCTGCCCAGAAACACAGGCACGCCGGTGCGGAACGCCGGGCGCAGCCGGCTCGCCTGCGAGCGCAGGTACACGCCAGGGGTCTTGGGGCTCTCGAAAACGCTGGTCATCGGGATGGTCCCGCCTTAGGCGCCAGGGCCGGCCCACTGGCTGATGCGGAAGATGACGAACTCGGCTGGCTTGACCACGGCGACGCCGGTCTCGGTGATTACCTGGCCCAGGTCGCGCACCTCGCGCGGGTTGGTCTGCTCGGTGCAGTTGACGTAGAAGGCCTCCGGTGGCGTAGCGCCGAAGAGAGCGCCGCTTCGCCAGACGGTGGTAAGAAAGGCGGTGACGTTGCGCGTGATCTTGCCCCACAGGTCCTGGGCGTTGGGCTCGAAAACCACCCACTGCGTGCCCTCGTCGATCGACTCGCGCAGGAAAAGGAAGAGACGCCGCACGTTGATGTACTTCCATTCGCCGTTGGCGTCGCCGCCGATGGTGCGGGCGCCCCAGACGGTGATATTCCCGTCGAATTTGCGGATGCAGTTGATGCCGTAGGGGTTGAGGCCGTCTTGAGCGGCTTTGGTGACCTGGGTTCGCACGGCGAGCGCGCCCCGCACCACGGCATCCTTCCCAGCCGGCGCCTTATGCACGCCGCGCTCCGTGTCGGTGCGAGCATAGACGCCGGCCATGTGCCCGCTCGGCGGCGCCCACTCGCGGGCTTCGGCGGTCGGGTCCATGATCCGCTTCACCGGATCGGAGACCTGGATCCAGGGGAAGTAGAAGGCCGCGTAGTTGCTGTCGCGCGGCGTCGTGATATCGGATCTGGCCGGCGGTCCGTCGAATTCCTGGTATTTGCAGTCGAGGATGGCAAAGCGATCCTGCAGTCGCTCGCAGTGTTCCATCACCTTGAGTTGGTCATCGCCGGTGATCCCGGGCGCTAGGACCAGGGCGATTTCGTCGATCTCCTCGAATCTCTCCAGGACTTTGTCAAGCCCGCTTCCCGGCGCAACGCGGCCCACCCAGCAGCGCGTGCCGCCGTTGATGAAGAAGCCGTTGACGGCCTGGGCCAGGCGGCGCTGGTCGGTATCGGTGGAGTAGTCGCCGAAATTGCGCTGGAAATCGGCGAAGCTGGTGCACAGCTTCACCTCTCCGGCTTTCAAAGGTGCGAAGACGGGGTAGGCGATGTAGTCAGCCCAGACGTCTTGTTTCCGCGCAGGAGCT
>JALOOE010000114.1 GCA_025454565.1 Anaerolineae bacterium | reverse complement strand
GCGCCCGACTTTTACCTGCCCGATCAAGACCTGTATGTCGAATTGACGACAATGCAGCCGAAACAGGTGCGCCATAAGAATCGCAAGCTGCGGCGTCTACAAGAACTCTACCCGGACGTGAACATCAAGCTGTTCAAACGCGGCGACATCCGCACTTTGCTGCTGAAGTTCGGCGTCCAGGATATCCCTGATATGATGGCGAATGAGCTGTGAAACGGAGATAAGGGAGCGATTGCCGATGCTGTCAACGCAACATACGCCGCTGGAAGAAGAAACGAGCCAACTACACCAAGATATCAGCCGAGTGCTCTTCACGCAAGAGGCAATACGACAGCGGATCAGCGAGCTGGGAAGACAGATCAGCAGCGATTATGCCGGCTTGAATCCGCTCTTCGTGGGCGTGCTCAAAGGCGTGGTCTTCTTCATGAGCGATCTGATGCGCGCGATCACGATCCCGGCGCGCATGGATTTCATGGCGATCTCACGCTATGCCTCGCTGGGGCAGCCACACGGCCAGGCCAAAGGAGCAGTTCGTTTGATCAAGGATCTGGAGGAAACGGTCGACGGGCAGCATGTGATCTTCGTGGAAGATGTCATCGACACGGGATTGACGCTGAACTACCTGCTTCGCATCCTGAAAACCCGCAGCCCGGCCAGCCTTGAGGTATGTGCCCTGTTCGACAAGAAAGAGTTTCGCCTGGTCAACACGCCGGTCAAGTACATAGGGTTCACGCTTCCTTCGCGCTTCGTCGTAGGATATGGTCTGGACTATCGCGAGGGATATCGACATCTGCCGTTTCAACCATGATTTGATGCGTCGTAGTATAGCCCCTCGTGGGCGTTCGAACGGGCACAAGGCCCTAAACTACCCATCAATTGACCATTGACGACCTACTAGCCACGGGCGTCGGACAAAAAAGGGCCGGAGCGAAGGATGCATCCCGCTCCGGCCGGTCGACCTAACCTCTGACATTAAACTGAGGGGCCCCAAGCAACCGTTTGGCGTTTCCTATTCGCTCGCCCTTTTTTCGTCTCGCCTTTATGGCTATAGACCTGCGCTGATGCCTTTTCTCTGGCAACGCATTCAGGTTTTGCCTGCGAGGTACTCCAGTTTCCCGGATCCGATTCGGGCTTAGTATAGGCCTGCGATTTCTCGGGGCTCCCTCGCCGCAGTTGCTCCTGCCGTCCACACGGACGCTACTCGGATCACCGGCCAACTGGTCTTTGAGATCGTATTCTCTTGGATAGTCGCCGGTTCTCTTGCCTAGGTTCTAGCCTCGGCAGTTCTCACTTTGGCACTTTGAGTATAGCAGGCTGCACACCGAGTGTCAAGCAAACGACTGAATTTTTAAGGTCTTTCGGGGTTACGAATCAGAAATATGCCGTGACAGAGACGCTGTGCGCAGCCCGCCGGCAGGTTCGTTATCGAACTGAATGTGAAAGAGATGGGTTTGTAGTCATAGGGATTGGGGACATGTGGATATCTGGAGGCGGCAAGCATGGCGGCGCCCACATGTTGTATAGCTGCGCTGACATTCGACTACCCGCAGACGGTGCAGCGGCTCGGCCGGGATCGCAGTCTTGTAGATAAGACGTCGCATGGCCGAACTGGGGGCTTGGGGCACCGCCGCCGAGTTACGTCCAGGGCTAGTGGCGCAACGCCATGCCCGACGGCCATATAGCGATCGGGTATGCGAGGGTGATTTTCGATGCGAGACAGGGGGGCGCATAGCAGATATGACCTGTGGGTAAGCGGGCGGTTATCCACGGGGTTACGCACAGTCTCGCAGGGGTAAGCCCGTGGTTGTTTGGGGCGAAGAATACGCGATGGTATACTGCATGAGATTCCGAGTGCGTTGCACAGGCCTGGGGAGAAGGCATTGCTAGAGGAAGCAGAGACCGGTCAGGGAGCACAGTCACAGCCGCTCCGCATCATGACATACAATATCCATCGCTGGGCAGGCAGTGATCACCGCGTGGATCTTGAGCGGACGTTGGCGATCATCCGCGCCTCGGGCGCTGATGTAGTGGCGCTGAACGAAGTGATCCATCCCGTCACGCAGGGGGCGCGCACGCACGACTATCTGGGCGAACTGGCTGGGCGGCTGGGCATGTCTTTTCACTTCGGGTCGAGCGGGTGGGTGGATTACGGCCCGGATTGGCACGGCCCGCAGGGCAATGCGCTGCTCAGCCGCTATCCGCTGGAGAATGCCCAGCGTGTGCTACTGCCCCGGCTGCCGACCACCAAACAGCGGGTATTGCTCGGCGCCAGGCTTGCGGCTGGCCCCGCCCAAGGCCTTACTGCGTTCGTTACGCATCTCGATCATGCGCTGGAGGTCACGCGGCTTGTCCAGGTCCAGGGGGTGCTCGCAGAGTTGGCACAGCATGGCGCGCACTTTATCGCGGGTGATTTCAATACGCCTGGCTTTCGTGGCCGCTACGCGCGACATCTGTCACCGCCGGTGCTGCGTCTGATGCGCACGGCAGGATATGAAGACGCGTTCCATGCGATAGGCGAAGGTACGGGGCGCACTTATCCTGCCCGTGCACCGGTGTTTCGGGTTGATTTCGTCTTTTTCCCCAAGACGTGGGCAGCGGGCGTATGCCGGGCGCATGCATTCGGCTTCGCTCCTGTACACCATGCATCGGACCACCGGCCAACGGTGGTGGAGTGGGTCTGGCCGGCCGAAGCCGAGCGCCCGCACGCTGGAAATTGAACTACGGGGACGCAGATGAAGATCTTGACGTACAACGTCCACGGCTGGCGCGGCCCTGAACCTGGGTGCGCATTCAATCTCGACATGTTGACCCAGGTCATCGCGGACGCCGGCGCCGATGTGATCGGTCTGAACGAGGTCTTCCACCCATTTCCGGCTGACGGCGACGCGGCGCTGACGCAGTTGGCGACCCGGCTGGACATGCAGTACGCGTTCGGGCCTGCGCTGTCCGCCGAGGAGTCGCCGCGGGGCATCTCCTACGGTAATGCGCTGCTCAGTCGCTGGCCGATTCTGGCCCACGCGGCCCATCATCTGCCTGCCGGCACCGGGGGCGAGCGCCGCGGCCTCTTTGAAGCGCGCATCGCTGTGCCGGGAGTCTCCTCGTTCACCGTCTACGTCACCCATCTGGATCACCGCGCCGAAGCGGTCCGCCTGGCGCAATGGTCGGCGGCCAATGCGTGGTTGGGGCGCGAACGCGGCCGGCCGCATGTGTTGGTCGGCGACTTCAATGCCCTGGCAACCAGCGACTATCCGGACGCCGCCGCCGTGGATAGTCTACGGGCGCAACGCGATGCTGATGGCTGGCCGCCGCCGGCCTTCGACCTGGTGGATCGTGTCTTGAAGGCCGGCTATGTCGATGCTTTTGCGAGGGCGGGTGCGGGCGCGGGCGCAACGTTTCCCTCAGTTGCGGCGCGCATTCGGATCGATTACGTGTTCCTGCCGGAGGTGTGGGCCGGCGCGCTGGTGAGCTGCCGGCGCTGGGAGCATCCCCTCGTGACGGCAGCATCGGACCATCTGCCCGTGTTGGCGGAGTTCGCATGAACGAGTTGCCGCGCGGCACGCCGGAATGGTGGAATGCCCGTTATCTCAACGCCGACGCGCCCTGGGACACGGGCATCGTGCCGCCGGAAGTGGTGGCGCTCATCGAATCCGGCGAGCCGCAGCCCGGCTGGGCGCTTGATCTGGGGTGCGGCAGCGGCGTCACCAGCCGTTATCTGGCCGCAAACGGTTTTCGGGTAGTCGGGGTCGATCTTGCTCTGAGCGCACTATCACGCGCTGCGCAGATGGCCGCCCGGCAGGGTTTGGCCGCCTATTTTTGCCAGGGCGATGTGACCGATCTGGGCTTCGTGCAGATGCGGGCAACGCTGGCGGTGGATGTCGGCTGCTTCCACGCAGTGCTCCCGGAGCGTCGTCCCGCCTACGTCGCGTCGCTGGCCGAGCGTCTGCTCCCCGGCGCGCTCTATCTCCTTTACACTTTCGAGCCTTTCCTGTCAGAGCAGACCGGCCCGTCCGGACTCAGTCCTGCCGATCTGTCGACCTTCGCGCCTCGATTTGGCCTCCGTTGGGCCCAGCACGGTTTCGACCGTGAGCGTCTTTCCGCCTGGCATCTATGGCAAAGGGCGCACGTTTAGGTCAACCGTCACCCCGCTTACTTACCCATCCGTTCGTTCAGGCTAGAATGTGCTTGCCACATAAGAAACGATGTCGGGAGATGGGGTATGCCTTTCGAGAATCCTCTCAAGAGAGTGGAACGCCTGAAACGTGTCAAGAATGTGCCTGGGCCGAGCGAAGATGAGCGCGTGCCGCCCGGTCAGTTCTTGACAGAGAAGTTCCCGGTCCTACATTACGGTTCCGTACCGACCTACAGCAACCTCGACAAATGGGACTTCCGGGTGTTCGGGCTGGTGGAGGAGCCGCTCCGTTTGAACTGGGAAGAGTTGATGAAGCTGCCCCAAATGACGCAGGTGGTGGATATCCATTGCGTGACACGCTGGAGCAAGCTCGACACAACCTGGACCGGCATCCCCTGGTGCGAGTTGTTGAAACTGATCAAGGTCAAGCCAGAGGCCACGCATGCGATGGCGCACTGCGAGTATGGCTTCACCGCCAATATCGGCCTGGATGTGCTCGACGATGACGATACGATGCTGGCGTTCGCCTACGACGGCAAGCCGTTGGAGCCGGATCACGGCTACCCTCTCCGCCTGTTGGTGCCGAAAAAATACTTCTGGAAGAGCGCCAAATGGCTGCGCGGCATCGAATTCATGGCCGGCGACCGCCCCGGCTTTTGGGAGCGCAACGGCTACCACATGGAGGGCGATCCGTGGCGCGAGGAACGCTTCGGGTGGTAGCAGCTACCGTCATCTCGAAGCACTTGCTCTTGCCGTAACGCGCCCTTCGTGACCCTTCAGTCTTCGTGATCCAGACGCCGCCCTGCCTCGCGAATTGGACGCCGGGCGTCAGGTGGGGTACACTCCGCACATCCAGATCGACCCGGAGTCACCCGCTTGACGGCAGCACGCACATTCACCAGCACGCGTCTTCGGCTTACAGCGCATCCGGCGGGCGCGTATGCGATCCTGTTGGCCGGCGTCTTCTGCATCAGCTTCACAGCCATCTTCACTAAGTGGGCCGCCATGCCCGGCCCGGTTGCCGCAGCTTATCGCATGACGATCGCCACAGCCGCGCTCACGATTCCCTTGCTTTGGCAGGCACGCCGCCGCGGCGTGCTCTTCCCGAAAGGTTCCCGGTGGGGCGTGCTGGGCGGGCTGGCCTTCGGCCTGAACCTCGGCCTACTCAACTCGGCGCTGCTGCTGACCTCGGCGGCGACGGCAACGCTGCTCGATAATACTGCGCCCATCTGGGTCGGCATCGGCGCGATGATCTTCTTCGGCGAGCGGCTACGCTGGCGCTATTGGGCCGGTTTGGGGCTGGCGCTGACCGGCGCAGCGGTCGTGACCGGCTTCAACCCCACGGCTGGATTTCGCCTCAATCCCGGCGACGCGCTGGCGCTGATCGGCGCGGTTTTCTATGCCGCATACCTGCTGGTCACTCAGCGGGGCCGCACGCAGCTCGATACGCTCTCCTACCTCTGGCTGGTGGCCGCGACCGCGGCCGTGGCGCTCTTCATCGCCAGCATCGCGCTCGGCCTGCCGCTAACGGGCTACAGCCCGCGCTCGTATCTCTCGATCGTGGCCGTGGGCCTGATCTCCCAGACCGGCGGCTGGCTGCTGATCAACTATGCGTTGGGGCACGTGTCCGCATCGACGGCCGTCGTGGTGCTGCTGACCCAGCCGGTGATCACCGGGCTGCTCTCGATCCCGCTGCTGGGCGAGCTGCTGACGGTGCGGCAGGTGGCCGGCGGCTCGCTGGAGCTTTCGGGCATTTATCTGTGTTTGCGACGGACGACGGACGAAAGACCGAGGACGAAGGACGGATGACGGGGGACGGAGGACGACGGGGGCGCATCGCTGCATTTTTGGCGGCGCACACGACGATGACGCTGGCGACGGTCGGGCCGGATGGCGCGCCGGCGGCCGCGGCCGTGTTCTATGCGCATGACGAAGCCCTGAACCTGTATTTCCTCTCGGAGGAGCGGACGCAGCACGGCCAGAACATGCTCGGCCAGCCGCAGGTGGCTGCCGCGATTCACGCCGACGGCCAGGATTGGCGGGCGATCCGTGGCGTGCAGGTGGGCGGGGCGGCCAGCCTGGTTGCAGCGGGTGAGCTGGCGCACGCGGTGGCCGTCTATGGCCGGAAGTACGCCTTTGTCGCAGCGCTGCTGGCCGGCTCCGGCGGGCCGGGCGTGCTCGGAGGGCCGTTAGCGAAGGCCCGGTTTTGGGCGCTGCGACCGAGTTGGATTCGATTGATCGATAACACCGTGCGGTTCGGCTTCAAAGAGGAGTGGAGGCCCGACGATGCAACCGAAACGGATTAGGCCGCTGGCGTTGGGCCTGTTTCTGCACGACGGGAAGCTGTTGGTCTTCGAGGGCTATGACCCGCTCAAAGATGAGACGTTCTATCGTCCGCTGGGCGGCGGCATCGAGTTCGGCGAGACTGGCGCACAAGCGATGGTGCGCGAGCTCCGCGAAGAGATCGGCGTCGAGGTGGTGAACGTGCGCTATCTCGGCTTGAGCGAGAATATCTTCATCCACATGGGGCAGATGGGGCACGAGATCGTATTGCTTTACGAGGCGGAGTTGGTGGACAAGGCGATCTACGAGCGGGATGATCTCCAGGCGGTCGAACCGGGGGGCGTGGCATTCAAAGTCTTGTGGAAGCCCCTGTCCGATTTTGCCGATGGGCGCACGCCGCTCTACCCGGACGGGCTGTTCGCACTCCTGGCTGGAGCCGATCATGCTCCCTGACGCCCAGCACTTCATGCGACCCGGCATCATCGAATTCACATGGGGACATCCCGATCTGGCGCTCTTTCCGACGGAAGCGCTGGCGCGCGCTGCGACCTTTGCCTTATCGCACGATGACCGCGCCGAGCTGTGCTATGGCGCGGTGCAGGGACCGGGCAGCCTGATCCGGCAGCTATGCGCATGGCTGGGGCAGGCTGAGGGCCGGGCCATCCCGCAGGAGCGGATCTTCATCGCCGGCGGCCTATCGCAGGGGCTCGATCTGTTGTGCACGCTCTATACGCGACCGGGCGACGCGCTGCTGGTCGATTCGCCGACGTATCACCTGGCGCTGCGCGTCTTCCGCGATCGTGGGCTGGAGCTCATCCCGGTCGCCGGCGACGCGGACGGGCTACGCCCCGAGGCGCTGGCAGACGCGCTGGCGCGTTTGCATCGCGAGCATCGCGAGCATCGACAGGCGCGCTTCCTCTACCTCGTGCCGAACTTCGGCAATCCGACCGGCGCAACGCTGCCGCTCGTGCGGCGGCAGGCGATCGCGGCCCTGGCCCAGGAGGTTGGCCTGACGATCCTGGAAGATGACGTCTATCGCCATCTGTGGTTCGATGCGCCGCCACCGCCGCCGCTTTCCGATCTTGCGCCCGACCATGTCATCCGGCTCGGCTCTTTCAGCAAGCTGCTCGCGCCCGGCCTGCGCGTCGGCTGGCTGCACGCGCCGCCTACGGTCGTGCGGCGGTGCGCCGGCAGCGGTCTGCTCGACAGCGGCGGCGGGGCCAGTCACTTTGCCGCGCATGTGGTGGCGGCGTTCATGGAGCAGGGCGGCTTCGATGCGCACGGGAAGATGCTGCGCGCCGCCTATCGCGCGCGGCGCGACATTCTCTGTGCCGCGCTGGCGCGGCATCTTCCCGATGGCTGCCAGTGGCAGGCGCCCGGCGGCGGCTTCTTTGTTTGGGTGCGGCTGCCGGAGGGGATCGACAGCGTCGATCTGCTGCCGCGGGCCGAGGCGGCCGGGGTGTCCTTCGTGCCGGGGGTGCGCTTCTGCGCCGAT
>JALOOE010000113.1 GCA_025454565.1 Anaerolineae bacterium | reverse complement strand
GTTCTCTTTGGTGTGCGCCTTGACCACGTTCTGCCCGTACTTATCGAGCAAGTCATTGAGCGGCAGGACGGCTTCCTTGTAATCGCCCCAATTCGCCGAGAAGATGTCCAGTTCCTCGGTCTTGGAGCCCAGCGTCAGGTTGAGCTTCTCCGTGCCGGCGGCGCCAGGAGGCGGCACGTAGCCGTTTGGTTCGATCCCCGTCTTCTCTTTAATTAAGGCCTGCACTTCGGCGTAGCGTTCGGGATCGCTGCCTTCGGGCTTGGAGAGCGCGATCATGTTCGACCACAGGTGTACCTTCGGCATGGCGCCGCCGGCGGCCGGCGCTTTCGTGGCGGCCGGCGCGGCGGTGGCCGCGGGTGGCTGGGTGGCGGCGGGCGCCTTGGCCGCAGGCGCGCCAGTTGGTTGGGGGGCCGGGGTAGGCTGGGCGCAGGCAGCAACCGTCATCGCGCCGATGGTGCCCAGGCCAGCCTGAATGAAACGACGTCGGGTGATTTGCTTGCTCATCTCGATCTCCTTTGGCTTGGATAGTGAACTGCCGTTTTGGAAAGAAAAGCAACCTGGCGTCTACGCCACGCGTGGAGCGCCCTCTCCAGTTCCGTTTCCATTCACCTCCTTTTCCATCCGCTGCGAACCTTGCGCGATCTCTCGCCGGAAGCGCTCCTCAGCATTCCAGTGATGGCTCACGATGATCCGCCTGGCCCGCTCGACATCATGCTCCCGGATCGCGGCCAGCAACTCCTCGTGTTCTCCCGCCGTGCCCGGTGGCACCTCTTGCATCGCCGCCGGCCGGTCCAGCGCCGCCGATCGGGCCCGCCAGGTAATCTCGAAAAGCTGGTGCGCCAGGGGGTTGCCGCAGCGTTCGTACAGAAGCGCGTGGAAACTGTAATCCTCCGGCTCCATGCTCTGACCCTCGGCGTTGCGCGCTTTCATAGCCTCCACGATCTGAGCGAGGCATGCCATATCATCATCTGTGAGCCGCGCCATCGCCTGCTCGACAAAATAGGCGTCGAGCGCTTTGCGGATTTCGGTGATCTGCAGGATGGTGCTGTTGAGGAAGGCGAAACCGTAGGAGAGGTTCTCCAGGATTGGCTCGAAGCTGAAAGCGAGGACAACCCGCCCTAGACCCTGTTGCGCCCCAAGCATGCCCAGCGCTTCCAGGCCGCGCAGCGCCTCGCGGATAGCCGTCCGGCTGACGCCCAGTTGGTTGGCGAGGACTTCCTCGGTGGGCAGCCGATCGCCGGGCTGAAGACGGTTCTGCACGATGTAGTCTTTCAGCCGTTGCTGGATGAGGTCGTGTCGCTGTTGGAAAGCGATCGGCGCCAGGGTGGTCAGGTTGGCGGCGCCCATGATGTCTCCTGCGGATAAGTATGGTCATCCGGTAGTATGGTTGTCCTACAACTGTAGGATAACACAGTCTGATGAGGATGTCAAGCGACAAAATATCGGATTCCGGACTACTTCGCCGGAGCCGAGGCACCCCCCTGGGCTTTGATTTCCTGCATCAACTGCCAGCAGACCAGTTCCATGCGCGGGACGTGGAAAGCGCCCTTGTAGGTATTGCCCTTGAGCCGTGATGAAAGCCGGCCGTCGCGATGCAGGTAGCCGAACCATTCGCCGTGTTCGGGGTCGGGGAAACGTGCGTAGGTCCAGTCGTGGATCAGGCCGTGCCAGCGGGCATACTTCTCGTCGCCTGTCAGCCGATACGCCATCAGCGTCGCGATGATCGTCTCGTTCTGCGGCCACCAGAACTTCATATCGTGCCAGTACTCCTGCACCGGTAGCCCCTTGACATCCACGAAGTAGGTGATGCCGCCGTACTCGCGATCCCAGCCGCGTTCCCACATCCAGTCGAGGATCGTCAGACCGGTCTGGAGCAGCCCAGGGTCATCCCCGCGTGCATGTGCTTCCTGCATGATGAACCAGGCGGCCTCGATGGCGTGGCCGGGGGTCAGCGTCCGGCCATCGAAGTGATCCAGAAATTCACCGTTCGCGCCGACCGTCTCCAGCACGGTCGCCAACTCCGGGTGCATGTGATAGCGCCGGATTTCGTCGATGTAGTGGTCAATCCAGCGGTTGCAGAGCGCTGGATCGGCCATTGACTTGCGCAAGACCTGCGCGGTGACGATCATGATCATCGGCACGGCCAACCCGCGCATGGGCCGGGTATCGGCATCCCATTTTGGCGGCAGCACGCCCGGCGTGTTCAGGTGGCCGAGCACGCGTTCGAAGAGCTCAACAGCCTCCTGCACCGAGGCCGGATCTCCCGCTGCGCGGCCGTAGGCGGCCAGCGCGATGATCGTGAACGTCTCGCTGAAGATGTAGCGGCGTTTGCGCAGCGGCCGCCCCTCCCGATCCACCAGGAAGAACATGCGGCCATCGCTGTCGAAGCCGTGCCGGCGCAGGAAGTCGATGCCGTGCCGCGACCACGCCAGCCACTCCGGCCGTGGCTCCACCTCGCTGTATAAAGTCGCCAGCAGCCAGGCGGCCCGGCCCTGTAGCCAGATGGCCTTGTCGGTGTCCAGCAGCGAGCCATCGCGGTCGCGCGAAAACATGAAACCGCCATATGCTTCATCCACACAGCGCGGAAACCAGAACGGCACGGTGCTGTTGAGCAGACCATCGCGGTAGGTTGTCAGCAGATGGTCGATACGATCAGGGGTCATCAAAGTGGATGTCATGCTAGACCTGCCATGTGAGGAATTGGAAACGAGAAACGAGTGACGGGTGATCCGTGTTTGGCTTACTCGTTTCTCGTTACCGGTTATTCAGAGGTGAGTACGATGACGCTCGCCACGGGATCGGGCGCCGCCGCCGGGCCGCCGATAATCAGCCCGTCGTTCTGCTGAGAGAGCGGCAGCGCCGTGCGTGCCGGATCGCCCAGCAGGTACGCGCCCGTCACCGGCCCATCGAGCGCGGGGAGCCGGATCGTGCCATCCGCCGGCCAGTCGAACACGTGGACGTAGATATGGCCGGGTTTGCGGGTGGTTCGGCACCACGGCAGCCCCTGGATCGGCCCGCGCTTCGATCCGTAGATCGCCTCACCGTTCACATCCAGCCACGCGCCCATCGCTTCCAGCCGCTCGACGCTCGGCTGCGGGATGATTCCTTCGGCGGTCGGGCCGATGTTCAGCAGATAGTTGCCGCCCTTGCTGACGATGTCCACGAGCTTGCGCACCAGATCGGTCGCCGATTTCCAGTTGTGATCGTCGGTCTTGAACCCCCACGTATCGTTGATCGTCGCCGGGGTCTCCCAGTCGGCATCCACGGCCATGCTTGGGATCTTGTTGTCGCCGGCCGAGGCGTAGTCCCCCAGCGCGTTGCCCACGCGGCCGCACACCAGGCAATCGGGTTGGAGTTGATGGACGTGATCGAGCAGCGAGCGGCTCTGGGCTTCGCTGATCCCCTTCGGTGTGTCGAACCAGATCAGGCAAATCGGGCCGTAATTCGTCAGTAATTCCGTCACCTGGGGCTTGACATAGTTCTCGATGTAGCCGCCGAAGTCCTTCTTCGATTCGTCGTAATCCCAATCGTTGCCGTCCCCGTCAGGATGATGCCAATCCTGGGTCTGCGAGTAGTAGAAGCCCAGCCTGATTCCCTGGCGTGCGCATTCGGCTGCCAACTCGGCCAGGATGTCACGGCCGAAAGGGGTGCTATCCACCATGTTGTAGCGCGTCAGGTCCGACTTGTAGAGGCAGAAGCCGTCGTGGTGCTTGGAGGTGATCACCAGGTACTTCTGCCCGGCGCGCTTCGCCAGCGACACCCACTCGGCGGCATCGAACTTGACGGGGTTGAACTGCGCTGCCAGCGGCTCGTACTCGGCCACCGGGATGCGCGCCCGGTGCATGATCCATTCCCCGATGCCGGGGATGGCCTCGCCTTTCCACTCGCCGGCCGGGATGGCGTAGAGGCCCCAGTGGATGAAGAGGCCGAATTTGGCGGCTCGCCACCAATCGAGGCGGGGATCGCCGATCGCTTCGGCGCGCTGCCCGCGATTGGCAGCGAAGGCTTCAGGGGGTAAGGTGTTCACGAGAGACTCCTTGGTTGGGTTGAGCGTAGCACGTCAGCGGCCATACACTTGGCTCTCCGACTCGATCTGCGCCACCCTGTCGTGGCGGAGCAGATCAAGTGGGACTTCATCTTCATATGGCTAAACCTCACACAACCGATAGGCGGCGCGCAGCGCCGCCAGCGCGTCGCCTTTCGGGACGAACTCCTGGCCCACGAAGCCCGCGTAGCCTATCTCCTTCAATACTCGCATGATGGGCGGATAGCACAACTCCTGGTCGTCATCCAGGTCGCGGCGGCCGGGGTTGCCGGCGGTGTGCACGTGGCCGATGTGCGGCGCAGCAACCTCACGGATCGTGCGGATGATGTCCCCTTCCATGATCTGCATGTGGTAGATGTCATAGAGCAGCTTGACGGCTGGCGAGTTGACCAGGCTCATCACCAACACGCCCCACGCGGTGTGATCGCATTGGTAGTCGTTGTGATCCACCTTCGAGTTGAGTAGTTCCAGCACCAGCGTGACGCCCGCGGCCTCGGCCAGGGGCGCCAGGCGGCGCAGCCCCTCGGCGGTGGTCAGCGCGCCGGCCTCATCCGTCAACCCGGCGCGGTTGCCGGAGAAGACGATAATGTTGGGGACACCGTACTTCACCGCCAGATCGAGCTTGGCATTAACCTCAGCCTCGATCTCAGCATGATGCGCGCGGCGGTTCAGTCCGCGCTCGATCTTACCCGCCCCTTCGGTGACGATGGTTAGCCCGGCATCGCGGGCCGCATCCCAAAGCTCGTGCGGCAACAGCTCCACGCCCTGGTAGCCGATCTTGCGGGCCTCTCGGAAAAAGGCCGGTGGGTCGGTCACACCTCGACCGAACGCCCACCAGGCAAACGACTGTTTGAATTGGCTCATGTCAGTTCCCCCTCTGTTCCAGATCCAGCCACGCCCGCTCTTCCTCGCTCAGCGCCAGGTCGAGTGCCGCAAGATTCTGCGCAAACTCCTCGCCGGTCGCCGCGCCGATCAGCGGGAAGACGTTCAGCGGCGAGCGGAGGATGTAGGCGAGCGCGATCTGCGGCACGGTGGCGCGCTTCTGCTTCGCAAGGCGCATTACCCGCTGCAGTCGCCGGAAGTTCACGTCGTGGCAATAGGCCGTCAGGCACGCCTTGTCGAGCGAGCCTTTGGCCTCTTCGAAGTTCTCAGGCGTGACGCGGCCTGAGAAGAAACCCCGCCCCAGGCTGGAATAGGCCAACACCGGCATCTGGCTGCCCTGATACCACGCCCGCGCCGGTTCGTTCTGCGGCCCACTGAGGGTGACGCAGCCCGGCCCCCATGGATCGAGCACCTGCTCGGCCAGACCGTAGTTCGGGCTGCTGGCGGTGAACGGCTGCAAGCCGTGCGACGCCGCGTAGTCGTTGGCGGCCTGGATGCGCTCATGCGTCCAGTTGGAGCCGCCGAAGGCGTGGATCCGGCCGGCACGCCAGTGCTCGTTGAGCGCCTCGACGATTGGCCCGACCGGCAGGCTGGGGTCGTCGCGGTGCAGCAGGTAGACATCAATATAGTTGGTTTGCAGGCGGACGAGCGAATCGTGCAGGTCGGCGGCCAGGTCAAACGGCGTGACGCGCTTGCGGTCAGCGTTGTGGTGGCAGCCTTTGGAGATGATGACCATCTGCTCTCGGTTGCCGCGTGCGCGCATCCACTGGCCGATACCGCGCTCGCTGTTGCCGCCAGCGTAGACGTGCGCGGTATCCAACGTATTGCCGCCTATCTCGAACACCGCGTCCAGGAGCGCGAAGCTCCGCTCCGACTCTTGCGCCGAGATGATCATCGTGCCGAGGACCAGGCGGGCGACGGGCTTGGCGACGCCGGGGATGGTGCCGTAGTGCATGTCAGTTACCTCCGGGGACGTGAAACGTGAAACGTCAAGCGTGAAACGTGAAACGTGGACGCCGGAAGATCAATCTCCATTCGCGCCGGTTCTGACATCTGGAGAATGACGTTTGACGCACGCCGCATGACGTTTGACGCACGACGCATGACGTTCGACGCACGACGTTTGACGATCGGCGCCAGACTCTTCACGCATCACGTTTCACGTTTCACTCAAACGGATACCTCAACCCGATCTGCCGCCGCACCTCGTCCATCGTCTCGGCGATGGCGAGTGTTTCGTCGAGCGGCATGTGCGGGCTTTCGATCTTGCCTGCGCGCAGGCAATCCACCGCTTCGGCAATCTCATATTGGAAGCCAAAGTCGCCGGTGGCTTCGACCGGGTCCTCTTTGGGCCGGATCAGACGGGCGACGGGCGCGCGCCAGAACGCCGGGATCTCGATGGCGCCTTCAGTGCCGTCGATACGCGCGCCCTGCGGACTGGGCGTGCGGACGGCGCAGGTGAGGCTGGCGATCTGGCCGCCGGCGTACTTCAGCGCCATCGCCGTCTGCTCGTCCACGCCGCTCTCGCCGATGTGCGCTGCCGCCTGGATCTGCGTGGGGCGGCCGAAGACCATCGAGGCATAGGCCAGCACATACACGCCGACATCGAGCAGCGCGCCGCCGGCAAGCGCCGGGTTGAGCAGCCGGCTCTCGGGGTTCCAGGCCGCGCGGAAGCCGAAGTCAATCGTCATCATGCGCGGCTCGCCGATGCGACCCTCGGCGAGCCAACGGCGCACCTGCACGGTCATCGGGTTGAAGCGCGCCCACATTGCTTCCATGAGAAAAAGCCTGCGCTCGCGGGCCCGCTCGATCATCTGGCGTGCCTCGCGACCGGTCACGGCGAACGGTTTCTCGCATAGCACCGCCTTGCCGGCATCGAGCGCCAGCAGCGTATGCTCGCAGTGCGTGGGGTGCAGCGTGGCGACGTAGACTGCATCCACTTCTGGGTCGGCGACCAGCTTGGCGTAGCTGCCATAGGCGCGCTCGACGCCGTTCTGCCGGGCGAACTCCTCTGCTTTCTCCGCCGAGCGCGAGCCGACCGCCACGAGCCGCGTGCCGGGCACGAGTTTGGATTCGGTGGCGAACTTGCCTGCGATGCGCCCTGCGCCCAGGATGCCCCAGCCGATGGTTTGAGTCATATTGGCCTCTCGTTGTGCTCGTTGTGCGCAATCCGGCGGATTGCGTTACGGATTGAGTCCGTCGAGCGCAGCCCGCATCCGCGCCAGCGCTTCTTCCAGGATGGCGCGCGGGCAACCGAAGTTGAGCCGGACGAAGCCATCGCCGCCCTTGCCGAAGGTGCCGCCTTCGTTCAGTGCGACCTTCGCTCTCTCCAAGAAGAACTTGCCGGGCGGGATGTCAGAGGGGAGACCGGCCTGGCGGCAGTCGAGCCACGCCAGATAGGTGCCCTCCAACGGGCTGACTGAGATCTGCGGCAGCTTCTCGGCTACATAGCGATAGATGAAGTCCCGATTGGCTTCCAGATAGCTCAGGCAATCTTGCAGCCACGGCTGGCCATCACGATAGGCGGCCAGCGCGCCGACGAAGCCGAGGCTGTTGACATGCCCCGAAAGCCCCCGGTGCGCATCCTGGTAGCGTCTGCGCAGCTCCTTGTTCGGGATGACAGCGACGGCGCAGCCCAGACCGGGGATGTTGTAGGTCTTGCTGGGCGCGATGACCGTGATCGTACGCGCCTCAATTTCGGGCGATAGTGACGCGATGGGCCTGTGTCG
>JALOOE010000714.1 GCA_025454565.1 Anaerolineae bacterium | reverse complement strand
TTCAACGAGGTGGATTTCACGCTGCTGGTGTTCTTCGCCGGCCTGTTCATCGTCACCGGCGCCATTGAGCACAGCGGGCTCAGCGGACGGCTCTTCGTTATCGGCCAACCACTCGCCAGCCGGGGTGTGGCTGCGTTATCCCTGGTTGCCGTGGTGTTGAGTAACCTGGTGTCCAACGTGCCTGCGGTGTTGCTGTTCCGGCCGCTGGTGCCTCAGCTTGGGGATCCCGAACAGGTGTGGCTGACCCTCGCCATGGCGACAACCTTCGCGGGGAACCTGACATTGCTCGGCTCGGTGGCCAACCTGATCGTCGCTGAGATCGCGCGCGGGCGTGGCATCGAGTTGACTTTCCGGGGATATCTGAGGGCAGGCGTGCCGATCACGATTCTCAGCCTGCTGATCGGCGTGATCTGGCTCAGCCTGCGGGGATAGGATCATCCGGCAAAGAACGCATCAGGAAATAGGCGCCTGTGCTACGAAGCTTCCTCGCCTGAGCGTCATGGCGCACTGCTCTGGTCTCGAGGCTTCAGCCGGTCTCTCTCGTTAACAACCCAACCGGCTAAAGCCTCCAAACCATACAGCGCCCGGCGCCTATTTGACGTTCTTCTCGTCGAATTTTTCGGGATACAACACGACCTTGACGTAGCGGTCGCGCGGGAGCAGCGTCTTGGCGGCCTGCTGGATGTCTTTGACCGTGACCGCGGCCAGCGCCTTCTCATAACGCAGGATATCGCTGCCGTCGTCACCCGGCGTCGTCAGATGATCCTGTAGCTGGCCCAGCCAGAAGGCGTTTTCTTCGATGGCCTTTTCGCGGCCGAGGCGCGCCTGCTCCTTAGCCTTGTTGACATCGGTCTCCGTCGGCCCGTTCGTCTGAAGCTCCTCGATCACCTTGAACGCCGCCGTGGTGAGCTCCTCGGCGCGCTTCGGGTCGGAGACGAAGTCGATGATGGCCCGATAGGTCGGTTCCGGCAGCGTCTCCCAGCGGGTGGCCGCCTGCGGCGAGTAGGTGCCGCTCATCGACTCCCGCAGCACGGCGATCACGCGCAAGTCCATGATGTTTTCGAGCACATCCAGCAGCACATCGTTTTCCAGCGTCGGGCTGATCGGCCCGGTGAAGATGAGCCGCGTGCGCGCCTTCTCATCCAGCCCCTTGTGGACGATCTTCTCGACCACCCCCGCCGGCAGCGGCGCCCGGACATTGCGCCACGTCTCTTTGCGGCCGCCGGCAGGCAGATTGCCCAGGTAGGTCTGGCTGAGCGCCTTCACGGCGTCGACATCGAAGTTGCCCACGAACGTGAAGGTGAAATCGCTGAAATCGGCAAAGCGGTCGCGGTAGATCTCGACCGTGCGCTGCTTGTCCAGCGCGGCGACCTGATCGAGCGGCAGGGGTCCGCAGCGCACGCTCTTGCCGCAGAGGATCTCGTTCAGAGCATCCTCGAAGCCGCTCTCCGGGGTCAGCGAGCGATTCTTGAGGCTCGCTTCGAGTTGATTGCGCAAGACCTGGAAGATATTGTCGTCGGTCATCGGGCGATGCGCTGCCGCGGAAGCCCTCGCGCAGCTCGCCGATCGTCGGCGATGCGCTGGCCAGCTTGCCGGACAACAGCTTGGTGAGCTCGGTCTCGCTCAGATCGCCCACGCCGCTGTTGCCGATCCAGGAGGCTGCGACGGCTGCTTCGGGGTAGTCCGCATCGGTCACCAGCGAGTTGCCGCCTGGACTGGTGGCCGAGAAGAGCACCTCGTCCGTCTTGAAATCGGTCGGCTTCATGATGACGCGCACGCCGTTGGCGAGGGTGATCTCGGTGACGCCGAGATCGGGGAGCGTCTTCTCGCTGACGATGGCCGCCGGCGCCGGTTTCTGCTCGATCAGCTTGGCGCTCGCCACCAGATCGTTGTAGGGCTCGATCGCCTTCGCCTGCACGGCATCCACGACGGCCGTCAGTTCGGACTCCGCGGGCAGCTTCAGATCGGCCTTGTCGGGGGCCTGGACGAAGATCGCGCGGTTGTCGGCCGTGACCAGATTGGCGATCCGCTTGTTGATCTCGTCGAGCGTGATGCCTGGGAGCAAGCGTTGCACGAGATCGTATTCGTAGGCGATGCCCGGCGAGGCGGTCTTGTTCAGGAACAGATCCACATATTCGTTGGCGTAGCGATCGCTCTCGCTGGTGTCGCGCTCCTTGTAGGCGCTTTCGTAGAAGCGCAGGATGTCCTGTTTGGCGCGAGCCGCCTCAGTCGCGACGAAACCGTGCCGCTGTGCGCGCTCGAATTCCGTGAGGAGCGCCTCCAGACCCTCCAGGATCTTCTCATCCTTGACCTGCGCGGAGAGTTCGTAGCTGTCGACGGGGCGCACCAGGGTATCGGAATCGGCCGATGCGCCCAGGAACGGCGCGTCCGCCTGTTGCGCCAACTCCGCGTAGCGCCCATTGAGCATGATCGTCACCAGGTAGTCGATCAGGAGATCGCGATAGTCGCCCACCGTCTCCAGGCTCCGGGCCGGCCGCGATTGAAAGACCGACAGCACGGTATAGGGGAACTCAGGGTCTTTGACGACGAGCGTGCGTGTCCCCGGCTGCGCCGGTACGTCATATGATGGACGCGTTAGGGGTTGGCCGGCGGGAGGGGTCAGCTTCGAGAAACGTTCCTGGATCAGCTTCTCAACCTGATCCATGTCGAAATCGCCCACCGCCACGACGGCCATCAGGTCGGGGCGATACCATTGTTCGTAGAAGCGCCGCACAGTCTCGGCCGGCGCGTTGCGAATGACTTCCATGTCGCCGATAGGCAGGCGCTCCGCATAGCGCGACTTACCCAGCAGCATCGGGACGATCTTCTCCTGCATCCGCCCCGCGGCGCTCTTGTCCCGCAAGCGCCATTCCTCCACGATGATCCCGCGTTCCTTGTCGATGTCGGCCGGCGCAAGGGTCGCGGCCCCGGCCCAATCCTGCAACACATCGAGGGCCTTGGCGAGGTCTTCCGCCTTCGCCGTCGGGACCTGGAGGTTGTAAACCGTCTCGTCGAACGAGGTATAGGCGTTGATCTCCGGCCCGAACTTCATGCCGATCCCTTCGAGGAAGTCGAGCAGCGCCGCGCTGGGGAAGCGCTTGGTGCCGTTGAAAAGCATGTGCTCCAGGAGATGCGCCAGACCCTTCTGGTCATCGTCTTCCATCACGGAGCCGGCGTCGACCGCCAACCACAGCTCGGCGCGCTTCGCCGGTTCAGCGTTCCGGCGGATGTAGTAGGTGAGGCCGTTGGGCAGCTTGCCGGTGCGGATACTCGGATCGAGCGGCAGCCGCTCCTTCAGATTGACAGTTGCGGTGACCGGCCGGGTCGCGGCTGTTGTCGTCAGCGTCGCGGTTGGCGCAACGGTCGGTTTGGCCGCGACCTGCGTCGCAGTCGGCAGCGCGGCGGCCGGTTTGGCCGGCGCGGCGGTTGGCGGGATCGCCGTCGCGGCCGGCGCGGGGAGCGCAGTCGCCGCGGCAGGTGGCGCGGCTGCGGGTCGCGGGGGAACAGACACACAGGCCGTCACCGCAAACACGAGCACCAAAAGGACAGGTAGAAGTCGTCTCATTTCTCGTCTCC
>JALOOE010000112.1 GCA_025454565.1 Anaerolineae bacterium | reverse complement strand
CAAGCCTGTGCCCGAATGAACTTGACGGGCTGTCCATTCTCAGGTATACTCTCTCATCGTGCTGGCCGAAGTGGCGGAACGGTAGACGCGACGGTCTCAAAAACCGTTGGGAGGTTGCTCCCGTGTGGGTTCGATTCCCACCTTCGGCATGTGCGGTTGAGTGCATCAACAGGTTCAAATCCTTTTCTTGGCCTGTTTGCGCTAACCGACAACTTAACTGGCCGCAACTTGGCACCGTTCATTGATCGGACGGCATTATACAGCCTTTATGAATTACGACAAAGCGGGTGCCAGGCGCGCAGATGACAAATCAAGAGAGACCCCACTTGGGGGGCCACACCGCTCACGCAAGGCATTCGAATCCTTACGAAGGGTGCAGACGCCCCTGCTGCTTAGTCCACAGATGACTGATACAGACATTACCGGCCAGCCGGCCGATGATGCAATGTCGCATCGGCGCTGGCGATCCCTTTTCCTGATCGTGTTGATGCTGGCCTCAGCCGTTCTGAGTCTCGCGGCTTGCGGTGGAAGAGCGGCATCCGGCACCAAAGTCTCTGCGAGCGAGCGCTACGCGATCATCCGCCAGGCGGCGCTGCAGTATGCCACGGACGCGAACCTGCCCAAGGCCAAGGAGACGATCGCCAAGCTCAACCTGGCCAATCCCGGCCAGATCGTCTTGTCAATGGCAGAGCAGGCAATTAACGACGGGAAACCTGCGACCGATATCGCCGCTCTGGCACGGCTGGCTGAAGGTCTCGGTGCGCGCAGCCCGAAACTCGTGGCTTACCTGGCGCCGACGGCCACACCTTCGCCGCTGCCTCGACCGACGAGCACCGTAGCGCCGCCCAGTCCGACTGCTATACCGCCGATCGCGCCGCCCGCGCCGGCGACGACGGCGCCCACTGATACGCCGACGACAGCCGCATCGCCGACGACAACCGCATCGCCAACGGCGATTGCGTCGCCGCTGCCACAGAAGCCGCGTGTCGTAGCCGACTCGACAGCCAACCTGCGCGGCGGACCCGGCACCGGCTATCCAACCGTCGGCCAGATGGCAGTGGGTAAGGAAGTGGACATCATCGGTCGGAACAGTAGCGGTGATTGGTGGCGCATTGCTTGGGATGGTGCAGGCCAGGCGTGGGTCGCCGGTCTGGTGGTGCGAGTGCTGGGCCCGATCGACACGGTCGCCGTTGCCAAGGATATCCCGGCGCTCCCCACCCGCCCCCCAGCCCCGCCGACGCAGCCGCCGGCTCCGACCGCGCCGCCCAAGCCGGCGGTCGAGTATGTCGTCAAGAGTTTCCGCCTAATTCCCAAGGGGCAAGACGCACAGCAGTGCAACGGTGGCAACCACAACATTTTCGTGCAAGTGCTCGATAAGGGCGGCGCACCGCTGGTGGATGGGGTCCGTGTTCGAGAGGGGTGGCGTCAGCAAAATCCGGACACCGCGCATGATGCGATCAAGGTGACGGGCGCCAAAGGGCCGGGACGCGCCGAATGGGACATCTATCGTGGCGGAGGCGGCCAACTCGATATTGTGAACGAAAGCGGCAATCGCATCAGCGAGTTATCGCGCGGCATGAGCGCCGATTGGCCGGATTTCGATCTGATCCAAGCGGCTGGCTACTGCGATTGCAGACCGTATCTGGATGCCGCGAGCTGTCGAGCCGGGCTTGAGGGCAAGGAATATTCCTATTTCCCGATAGGGCACTATGCCTTTGAGGTGATTTTCCAACGCACCTGGTAGAATCGGATGAGCAAGCGCCTCCACCGCGGCGTTGCTGCGGACCGCTATCATAATGATGCGACGTTCCGCCAACAGCTCTCTGTAAAAAGGGATGGAGTGTAGTGAAAGAATCTGCTTTAGCAAATACAGCATTATTCGCGGCCCTGACCGAAGAGCAGCGGGCGCTGATCGCAGAACGCATGGTCACCGAAACCAGGCGTTCCGGCGACCTGATCTGCGCGACCGGCAAGCCGGCAAACGCGATGTACCTGATCAGCGTTGGTTCGGCGCGACTGATGACCGAGCAGTTCACGGTGTTAGCCAATCTGGGACCGGGAAGCATGTTGGGCGAAGCCGATGTGCTACTGGGTCGCGCGTTCACGGTCACGGCTGAAGCAGCCAGCGATGTGACGCTGCTGGCCCTGAGCGCAGCCGATCTCGCCGAAATCATCCAGCAGGATCCGGAGATTGGCCGTCAACTGCGCATCATGGCCGGCGCGACCGACGACATGGAGAAGGTGCGCCATCTGCGCCGCCTCAACCTGATGGCCGGCCTCGGCTCGGAGCATCTCCGCGATGTGGCGCAATATCTGCGCACCGAGCGGTTTGTGGCCGGCCAGGGGATCTATTGCCGTGGTACCTTTGGCAGCGCGTTGTATCTGATCGATCAAGGCCAGGTGACAGTGCAGCGGCCCGGGCAGCCACAGACGACGATCAGCGCCGGCGACATCTTCGGCCTGTCGGCATTGCTGGAGGACGAGCCGCACACCAGCGATGTTGCGGCCCTGACCGATGTGCACGGCTGGTCGCTTGGGCGTTCTGATTTCGAGAAGCTTGCCCTGCGCTATCCCAACCTGGCGCTGAATCTCACCCGTCTGCTCAGTCAGCGATTGCGCCAGTCCAACGAGCGCGCTGTCACGGCATCTACCGTGGCGGTGGCGACCGCAGCCGCGACCGTCGCGGCGATGCCGCCTCCGGCGCCGGTGGTGCAATATGTGACGGCGGCCCCGGCGCCCTCGGCAACGGCTTCAGCGGTCACCGGTGTGAACAAGGCCACCAATCGGGCGACTAACTGGTTCAAGACCAGTTCCACCGGCGAGAAGTTCAGCGTGATTGCCGTGGCCCTGCTGTTGGTCTATCTGATCGGCGTGGCGGCCCCGTCATTGATCATCAACCTGCTCACGACCGGCGCGCCGGCCCCCGTACCTGCTGCCGGCGCACGTTTGACCGCATCCACGCCGGCAGCAGCGCCGGCTCCCGCGGCCGCCCCGGCCCCGAAAGCCGGCAAAACCGCGGGCAAATCGCTGCAAGAACGCGTGATGCTGGTCGCATTAGCCGCCGATCTGCCGGTAAAATACACGCCGACTTATACGCCGTGGCCGACCGAGACACCGCTCCCGACGCCGACCTTCACGCCGACGGCCACCCCAACGAATACGCCCATCCCGACCCCGACTTTCACGCCCACGGCCACCCCGTTGCCGCCGACCGCGACACCCGTGCCGCCACCGGTGGTTCGCGCCGCACCGGCCGCAGCTCCTGCAGCAGTAGCGGCCGCAGCCGCGCCCAAAGAACCGCCCAAACCTACAGCGCCGTTCACCCTGGTCGAAAACCGGCGCCTGACAGCGTGTGAGAATCTCGGTAAGCATCACATTTTCATCAAGATCGTGGATAGCGCTGGCGCTCCGGTGGACGGCGTGACGCTGGTGCAGGTCCCGGCCGGGACGACCGGACCCGTCATGGACAAGACAATCAGCGGGACCAAGGGCCCGGGGTTGGCCGAGTTTACCATGTGGAAGGGCGGGACGTATGATGTGTACATCTCGGCTGACGGTGTCAACCCCAGCAACCCCGAGATTGCCCGGAATATGACATCGGGCCTTCCCGATGAATCTGAATGCGGCAGCTCTCCAGGGGGCAACACGCTGTTCCACAACTCGTTCAATGTGATCTTCCGCAGAAATTAACGCGGCGCTCTACGACGTTCGGAAAGTGGCCTCTACCCCAGAGAACAACCCGGTAGAGGCCTTCGTTTGCAAACGGAGATTCATTTCAGGAGGCTCTCAAGTGTCCACAGAGATTACTCAGGTATTCGGTCGGGAGATTCTGGATTCCCGCGGCAACCCCACCGTCGAGGTGGAGGTGTGGTTGGATTGCGACTCGATGGGCCGCGCGGCGGTGCCGTCAGGCGCATCCACGGGCACACACGAGGCGCTGGAGCTGCGCGATGGCGACAAAGCCCGCTACGGCGGCAAGGGTGTTCTGAAGGCGGTCGAGCACGTCAATGAAGAGATCGCCGAAGTGCTGTTCGGGATGGATGCGCTCGATCAGGCCGGCATCGACAAGGCGATGCTCGACCTGGACGGCACGCCCAACAAGAGCAAACTCGGCGCGAATGCCATCCTCGGCGCCAGCATGGCCGTGGCCCGCGCCGCCGCCGACGCGGTCGGTCTGCCGCTCTATCGCTACTTAGGCGGCGTGTCGGCCCACGTGTTGCCCGTGCCGTTGATGAACATCATGAACGGCGGCGCGCACGCCAACTGGCAGGGCACCGATTTGCAGGAGTTCATGATCGCGCCCATCGGGGCACCGAGCTTCCGCGAGGCGTTGCGCTGGGGCTCCGAAACCTACCAGGCGCTCAAGGGCGTGCTGAAGAGCAAGGGCTATCCCACCAGCGTCGGTGACGAGGGCGGCTTTGCGCCGACCTTGAAGGCCAATGTCGAAGCAATCGAGTTGATCCTGCAGGCGATCACGAAAGCCGGCTACAAGCCTGGCGAGGACATCTGTATCGCTCTCGATACTGCGTGCAGCGAGTTGTATGAAGATGGACTTTACAACCTGCGCACCGAGGGCCGCAAAGTCACCTCCGAGCAGATGGTACAGATGTACGCTGACTGGGCCGCGAAGTATCCCATCGTGTCGTTGGAAGACGGCCTGTCTGAGGATGATTGGGACGGCTGGAAGCTGCTCAACCAGACCATCGGCAGCAAGGTGCAGCTTGTCGGCGACGATCTGTTCGTGACCAACGTCGAGCGCCTGGCTCGCGGCATCACCGAGAAGTCGGCCAACTCGATCCTGATCAAGTTGAACCAGATCGGCTCTCTCACCGAGACGATCGCCGCGATCAGCATGGCGTACAAAGCCGGCTGGACCGCGATCGCGTCGCATCGCTCCGGCGAGACCGGCGACACCTTCATCGCCGACCTGAGCGTGGCGATGGGCACCGGCCAGATCAAGACCGGCGCGCCGGCCCGCTCGGAGCGCGTGGAGAAGTATAACCAGCTCATGCGCATCGAGGACGAGCTCGGTGAAGCCGCCGTGTACGCCGGACGAAAGGCGTTCGGGCGGTAGGGACGACCGACGACGGTAGACGCCAGACGGTAGACGTTGTGACCTCCGAGGTTCTGAAACCTCGGAGGTCTTTCGTATTGAGGGAATGATGGCCGAAAAAGACGTGCTCTATCACGAACTGCTCGACGCGCTGCGCGCCGACGGTTGCGCGATCTGCCGCCTGGCCCGCAAGGCCAGCGATCGCTACATCAACGCGCTGCTCTACGAAGGGGTCGTCGATGTGGATCTGCGCCAGAAGCTGCGCGATGCGCGCGGGCCATGTTATGTCCATGCCTGGCGCATGGCGGGCAGGCGCGGGGCCGTGTTGGGCACGGCCATCGTCTATCGGGATGTGATCAACACCCTGGTTAAGGCGTTGGAGGCGCCGGAGAAACGCTCACTGCTGGGCGGCAAAGCCCCCCTCGGCAGAGGGGCACTCGGCAGAGGGGCACTCGGCAGAGGGGCGCTCCCTCAGCGTCTGGCGGCCACCGAGTCGTGCCCGGCCTGCAGCCTGGAGCAAGACGCGGTCCGCCGGGCGATCAAAACGCTGCTCAAGCATGCCAACGATGCCGATATAGCCGCGAGCTATGTGGCGGCCGGGGGCCTGTGCCTGCCGCACTTCACCGAGACACTGACGCATGCGAATGGCGCAGCCAGCCAGAGCCTCGCGGAGTGGCAGGCGGCCGCCTTGCAGCGGCTGCGCGCTGCGCTGGACGAGCTGATCCGCAAACACGACTATCGCTTCAGCGGTGAGGCGATCACCGAGCAGGAAGCAGTCGCCTGGACACGCGCGGTTGCCGCGGCGGTCGGCGAGGCTGAACTGCTGGCGAGAGAGTAGCCGCTCCGCCGGGGAGCCACGAATTACACGAATATGGCTTGCTGTGACGTAGCGCAAGCTGGCAGCTTGCGCTACCTTCCATCCATTCCTGCCGCACTTCCCCCAGTTTCACTTTGAATCTGCAAAGTGCTTACTTCCCGCTTTGGCCGGTCTCCGACCGAGCCAACGACGAAGCCGCAGCCTGGCGCGCCTCTTGCGCCAGCAATGCCTCCATTGGTTACAAGTTAAGCGAAAAAGACGGTTGTCAAGTTTGGCGTGCGCGCTGTTTTGCCCCATGATAGGGGCATGACAGAGACGACGACCAACAAATCGACCAAGAAATCGAGTTCGGTGCGCCACACGCGGGCCATTCAGCGCGATCGCAGTAAGCGGCCGCTGGCGGCGCCACCTGATGAACAGATCAGTCAGCGGCTGACCGAGATTGTCCATCCCGCCACGCTGGCCCAGGTCGCGCACTATCACGAGCTGGGGTTACGGGAACGGGTGCTGAACCTGCCTGTGATGGTGGCCCTGGTGCTGAGTATGATCTGGCGCCAGGTTGCCGGTGTCAATGAACTGGTGCGCCTGCTGTGCGCAGAAGGCCTGCTGTGGGCGGCACCGCAACGCATCAGCCAACAAGCCGTTTCCGAACGGTTGCGCACTTTACCAGCCGAGTTGTTTCTGCGCCTGTTACTGACGATCTTACCCCAGTTGCAGGAGCGCTGGCAGGCGCGGCAGCGACCCTTGCCCCCGGAAATTGCCTGGGCGCAGCGCCACTATCGCCAAGTGTTGATCCACGATGGCTCCACGCTGGATGCCTTGCTGCGCAAGGTGGGTCTGCTGCGTGAGGCGGACGCGCAACCCTTGGCAGGCCGTATGACGGCATTGCTCGACCTAACCTCGCGGCTGCCGCGCCAGGTCTGGTACGAAGAAGACGCCCAGGCCAACGATCAACGCTTCTGGCCGCAGCTGCTGGCGGCGCTGGCGGCGGGCAGTTTGGTGATCTTCGACCTGGGCTACACCAATTTCATGGTGTTTGCTCAACTCGCCGCCGCCCAAGTTACCTGGCTGACCCGCGCCAAGAGTAACCTGGCCTATGAAGTTGAACGCCACTTGCAGCGCACCGCTGCTGTGCACGAGTCGTTGGTCTGGATCGGGCAAGGTGCTGAACGCCAGTTAGTGCGTCTGATTAGCGTCCTGTATCAAGGCACGTGGTACCGCTACCTGACCAATGAACTGGACACGGAACGGCTCCCGGCGCCGTATGCCGTCGCCTTATATTGGCAGCGCTGGCGGATCGAAGACGCCTATGCCATTGTTAAGCGTTTGCTGGGCCTGGCCTACTTCTGGGTTGGCGCCCAGAACGGCGTGGTCCTGCAATTGTGGGCAACTTGGCTCTTGTACGCCATCTTGGTCGATCTGACGGACGCCGTCGCCGAGGCCCTCAACCGGCCTTTTGCCGCCATTTCGCTGGAAATGGTGTATCGCAGCCTATACTTCTTCACCCAGGCCTATCACCGAGGTGAAGCCACTGACCCGGTAGCCTACCTGGCGCAAAACGCCGACTGGCTCGGCATTCTGAAGCGCAAGCGCCCGCGGCCACCTTCGTCGTTGACCCTGCTCGATTTGACAAATGCGTCCGACCCTTAACTTGTAACCAATGGGCTAAGGCTAAGGCTGAGGCTCAACCTTAGCCTTAGCCTGGCCTCATCTGATCCCCCCCGAATACACCAACGCAAAAGCTTGCGGCCCGCGCGGCACGTTGAACGCTCGCACGCGAATCTGATAACGGCCGAGCTCCGGGCTGAGAATGATCATACGCTCCACATTGTTCGCGCGATCCAGCCGGCAATCGGCCTGGTCGGCGCGGCAATTGCCGTAGGTAGTCTTGCCTGATGGACTCGTCACCACCAGATCCAGGTCGTTGACCAGGTTGGGGTAGTGTCCGGCGCTGCCGGGATAGTCCGTCCAGATGAGCGTGATCGCGACCGGCACGCTGGTGTCAGCCACCGTGCAGCTCCAGCGCATGCTCTCGCCGGTGCGCAGCCCGCGCGTGTAGTCGTACCAGCGCACTTGAATGGGCGCTTGGGGCGCCAACACGCTCTCCAGGTGGACATGTCCCCACCCTTGCGACATGTCGAAGTCCAGTCCGGCCGTATCCGGTTCGTGCCGGTAAGGGCGGTGCTGCGCAGCGTGGATGAGCGTGCCTTTTACCAACGCCGCGCTCGGTGTGCGGCGCCCTTTTACGGTACGCAGATACTGGCGCACGACCGCTGCAGCGCCCGCGGTGAGCGGTGTCGCCATGCTGGTGCCGCCATTGTACATGTATTTGTCGGGGATCGGCGCGTACGCGCCCCAACCATCGGCGGACACATCAAGCGCCTGCGACCGCACGGAGACGATGTTCGTACCGGGCGCAACCAGGTCCGGTTTGATGCGGCCATCGCGCGTGGGCCCGCGACTGCTGAACGCGGCGATATCATCGCCATTGTCCGATGCTTTGTCTCCCCGCAGCGGTTGCGCGGGATAATCGGACGGCCACAACTGCCCGTAGGTCGCCTGATAGCCGCCCTGCGACCGCACCGACTCCGCCGCACCTACCGTCAAACAATTCTTAGCGGTGCCCGGTGGCATCACGCTGCCGGTATCGATGACGCCGTTGTGATCGGCATCCGCGCCGTCGTTCCCCGCCGCGAAGAGGATCAGGAACTCCTTGTGCTCCCACATGAACCGATCGACGAACTCGGCATATGAATCATACTCACCGAAATCGCCGCCGCCCCAACTGTTGTTGTGCACTCGCGCGCCGGCATCGTAGGCTTGCTGGAAGAACGTGCGCAGATCAGCGGGCAGTCCCGCCAGGCCGGAGGTCGGCGGATAGCGGCCGAACCGACGGTAGTAGTCCTGCCTGTAAGCCTCTGTCCAGTGGAGCGTCTGCTCGATGGCCTGGAAGACGACCTGCGCCTCGGCTGCCAGCCCACGAATTGCGATCCCTTGCGCGGCTTGAGAGGCGGCGCCGCTGCCGCAAATCGACCCGGTGACATGTGTGCCATGGCCGGAGCGAGTGTCGGCTGGTCCATCATCCCCGCCCACATTGGTCACGACGCCGGCGTAACCCGAAGAGACAGGCCAGCTTCGGAGGGCGGCAACCCGCCCGGCAAAATCCGGATGGATCGTTGCCGGATTGCCAGTGTCCAGCCCGGAATCGCCCACGCCGACAATCTCACCCCGGCCACTCAAACCTAACCCCGAGGGGGCAATCACCTCCTGTGCGCCCATCAGACCGGCGGCCACATCATTGTAGAGCTGGCGCAGCACCTGGCTCTCCACAGACTTGATGCCGTGTAGATGTGCGATCTGGGTTGCTTTGTCCGCACTATCGGGCGTATCGACCGGGAAGCTCACCGTGAGCGTCGTCGCGCCGGGCGGATGGCTGCCGACCGTGCCGCCCATACCCTCGATCAGCGGGGCGGCCTGATCGAGGTCTGCAGCCTCGAAGAAGCGCACGACGTAACTGTTCGGCAGCCGCTCGACATTCGGCGGCGGCTCAGCACGAACCGCTGAACGTTCGAGAATGCGCCCCCGCCCCACAGCAGGATCCCGTTCGGGTGCGCCCGTCACCCCCGGCGCGAGGCGCAGATCGGCGGTGTAATGGCCCACAAAGCGTACGTAGGCTTGCGCCGTGGTCTGCTCATAAGCCGGCTGATCCAAGCCGAGAATGTACCCGTAGGGTGGCACCGGGTCCTGGATCGTGCCGCCGTGGGCGACGACCGCATCCAGCCACTCATGTTTCACCGGGCCGATGAATTGGACGAGGTAGTAGTGGATGCCGGGGCCGAGCGTATTCGGAGGTGGACCGGCCGGGACAATCGAGATGTTTGCGGGCAGCGCACGGTCCGTGGAGCGTGTAGTTTCCTGCGACGTGACCATCGCAACGGGACGCCCGCGCACCTCGATGGTCGCCGGCGCGTCCTGGATTTCAACCTCGTACCCCTGCGTGCGTAAGGCAACTACCTGTTCGGGCGTGATATCGGCCAGCACGTAGTCGTCGTACTCGGCAAGCGGAACGATCCCAGCCTGCGCCAGCTTGGCGCGCTGGCGCTTGTTCGCGTAAATCACGGCTGTCTCGGTCATGATCGTCTCCTTTCGAGCGTGCGCCACTCTGTTTTTTCAGATACAGCGACGCGCAAAGTGTTGCAACCAGTTCGGTACAATCTCGTCACATTATATCACGTCGAGGCAAGACCGTGCGAGAACAAGCGCTTGGCACTTCGGTGCGGATTTGGTAGAATGCCGATCAGGAGCGATGGCCCCGATGCCGGAAATGCTGCGCGGTACGATCGAACGCATCACCTACCATAACGAGGAAAACGGCTATACGGTCGTTCAGTTGGCGGTTGATGGCCGCGCCGACATGGTGCCCGTGATCGGCAACATGCTGGGCGTCAACATCGGCGAGGCCGTCGAGCTGACCGGCGCGTGGATGGCACACCCTCAATATGGCCGGCAATTCAAGGCCGAAGCCGTGCGCACCGTGCTGCCCGCCACAGTTGCTGGCCTCGAGAAATACCTCGGCAGCGGCCTCATCAAGGGCATCGGACCGGTGACCGCCAAGCGCATCGTGCGCAAATTCGGTCTCGACACGCTCCGTGTTATCGAGGAGCAGCCGCAGCGCCTGGGCGAAGTGCTGGGCGTGGGCCGCAAACGCATCGACTTGATCACTCGCGCATGGGCTGAGCAGCAGAAGATCAAGGAGGTGATGCTGTTCCTGCAGAGCCACAACGTCTCCACCGGCCTTGCGGTCAAGATTTACAAGGCCTACGGCGACGACGCCATCGCCATCGTCACCGCCGATCCCTACCGCCTGGCGCGCGACATCTTCGGAATCGGCTTCATCACCGCTGACAAAATCGCTCGCGCAATCGGCATCGCGCACGATGCGCCCGAACGCGTGGCTGCGGGCGTGGCGTATGTACTCAGCGAGGCCACCAACGAAGGCCACGTCTATTTGCCATCCTCCGAGTTGGTGCAACATGCCAGCGAGATGCTCGGGGTAACGCCGGAGTCCGTCAAGGAAAGCATCGCGAATCTGGCCGAAGATGAACAGGTGCGGGTGGATGAGTCAGGGGACGGGAGTCAGGGGGCGGGGAACAGAGGACGGCGGTCAGGAGCGGGGACGGCGCAGTTGGCCGAGGATCCACCCGTCTATCTGATTCCGTTCTACTACGGTGAGGTGGGCGTCGCCAACCGCCTGCACCGCCTCGCCGAGGCAGCCGAAGACCGGCTGAGCGCGTTCCAGCATTTCGACTGGACGCAGGCGTTTGCGCTGCTCCAGAACCAAAGCCGCGTCGCACTGACAACGCGGCAGATGGAGGCGATCCAGGCAGCGCTGACCCATCGCGTCACCGTGTTGACGGGCGGGCCAGGCACGGGCAAGACGACGACGGTGCGCGGCATCATCCGTCTGGCCGAGGCAGTCAACGCCCGTATCGTGTTGGCCTCACCCACCGGCCGCGCCGCCAAACGTCTCAGTGAGGCGAGCGGCCAACCGGCCAAGACGATCCACAGGCTGCTGGAGGTCAAGCCGGCGGAGGGCTTCAGCTTTGGCCGTAACGAGGGGAATCCGCTGGAGGCCGATCTGGTCGTCGTCGACGAATCCTCGATGCTCGATCTGATCCTGACCAACAACCTGCTGAAGGCAATCCCGCCGGGCGCACATCTGCTGCTGGTGGGAGATGTGGATCAGTTGCCCAGCGTAGGTGCGGGCAATGTGTTGTGCGACGTGATTGAAGCGGTCGAGGGGAGAAAGGGAGAAGGGGAGAGAGGGAGAGAAGGAGAGCACGTCACCCCTGCCCCCGTTCCCCCACTCCCCCACTCGGTCGTCATCCGGTTGGATGCCATCTTTCGCCAGCCGGAGGGCAGCTATATCATCACCAATGCCCACCGCATCAACCAGGGGCAACTGCCGATCCTGGACAATCGCAACGCCGTAGATTTCTTCTTATTCCGCGAGGAGGACCCGGTCAAGGCGGCCGATCTGATCGTGGAGTTGGTGCAGGAGCGGATTCCGCGCAAATTCGGCCTCAAATCCGAGGAGATCCAGGTGCTCAGCCCCATGCACCGCGGCGAGGTCGGCGTCGCGGCGCTCAACGCGCGCCTGCAGGGGACGTTGAACCCGCCAGGACCCGGCACGCTGGAGCGACAGGTAGGCGGCCGCGTCTTCCGGCTGGGCGATCGGGTCATGCAGATCCGCAACAACTACGACAAGGATGTCTTCAACGGCGACATGGGACGCATCACGAGCGTCGATCTGGAAGAGCAGGTCGTCAGCGTGCGCGTGGACGACCGCACGATCGCCTACGACTTCCTGGAACTCGACGAGTTGGTGCATGCCTACGCCATCAGCATCCACAAGTCGCAAGGCAGCGAGTTCCCGGCAGTCGTCATCCCGCTACTGACGGCGCACTACATGATGCTCCAGCGCAACCTGCTCTACACGGCGGTGACGCGCGCCCAGAAGCTGGTCGTGTTAGTGGGCAGCCCTCGCGCCATTGGCATTGCGGTGAAGGCCGACCGGGCGAAGGAACGCTATTCCGGGTTGGCGGAACGGATTAACCGCGAAACGTGATACGATCTCACGTTTCATGCATCACGTTTCACGAACGGAGGCCCGTCCATGCCCATCATCACCCTCTCCCGTGAGTTGGGTAGCCGCGGCGACGACATCGCCGTCGCCGTGGCCGAGAGGCTGAAGCTCCGTCTCGTGGGCCGCGATCTGCTCAATCAGGCGGCGCGGCAGGCAGGCGTGCCCGAGGTGGCGCTCGCCGAGATCGACGAGTTGGGGCTGCTCGGCGTCAAACCAGGCCGAGAGGCGTTGCAGCGCTATCAATTGACCGTCGAAGAGGTTATGCGCGGCTTGGCCGATGCGGGCAATGTCATGCTCATCGGCCGCGGCAGCCAGATCGTCTTGGCGGGATGCGCCGGTGTGCTGCACGTCCGCATCATTGCGCCACGCGCCGAGCGTGCGCGATGCGTACAGGAGCGCTGTCACGTGTCCGCCGAGGCGGCCGCCGCCAGGATCGACGCATCCGATCGTGCGCGGGCCAGCTACCTTCGTCGCAGCTATGACGCCCGCTGGGATGATCCGATGTTGTACGCCCTGATACTGAACATGGCCCACTTGACGGTCGAACGCGCGGTGGAGCTGCTCTGTGTGGCGGCGCACCAGGCGGCTGCGGCCGCCGGCGAGATGGGCACGGTGCAGGCATGACCATTGAGGTGAGTTCGCCCGCATCCTGGATTTCTATGGCATCCCCTGGCTGTATGAGCCGCGCACGTTCCCGCTGGAGCGAGACGCGTTCGGGCGCGTCACCGAGGCTTTCGCGCCCGACTTCTACCTGCCCGATCAAGACCTGTATGTCGAATTGACGACAATGCAGCCGAAACAGGTGCGCCACAAGAATCGCAAGCTGCGGCGTCTACAAGAACTCTACCCCGACGTGAATATCAAGCTGTTCAAACGCGGCGACATCCGCACCTTGATGATAAAGTTCGGCGTCCAGGACTTCCCCGATATGATGGCGAATGAACTGTGAAACGGTCCCTAAGGAGCGGTTGCCGATGCAGTCAACTTGGCATACGTCACTGGAAGATGAAGCGAATCAACTTCACCAAGATATCAGCCGAGTGCTCTTCACGCAGGATGAGATACGACGGCGAGTGTCCGAACTAGGAAGACAAATCAGCAGCGATTATGCCGGCTTGAATCCACTTTTCGTGGGAGTGCTCAAAGGGGTGGTCTTCTTCATGAGCGATCTGATGCGCGCGATTACGATCCCGGCGCGCATCGATTTCATGGCGATCTCACGCTATGCCCCACAGGGGCAGCCACACAGCCAGGCCAAAGGAACGGTTCGTCTGATCAAGGACCTGGAGGA
>JALOOE010000111.1 GCA_025454565.1 Anaerolineae bacterium | reverse complement strand
GACGGTCTTGATCGAGAGCTGCGATTTGTCGGTGGCGAGCAGCGCATCTTCGCCGACATAGTACGGGTTGGAAAGATCGACAACCTTCTCACGCTCTGGGGTGATCGAAACGGCCGCGATCACCGCATCGACCTGGCCGAGCTGCAGAGCATTGTAGAGACCATCGAACGCGAAGTTCTTGATCTCCACTTGCACGCCGAGTTGCTTGCCGATTTCGCGGATCAGGGCGGGGTCGAAGCCGTCGATTTGAAAGCTGGTATTCAAGTATTCGAAAGGCGGGTAGTCGGCGGAAGTGCCGACGACCATCACACCGCTCTTCTGGATGCGCTCCCAAACGCTATCGCCCGCCGCAGGGACCGTACCGGTGACCGTCGCAGTGAGCGCCGGCTTCGCTTGGGTTGGCGCGGGCGCCAGGGTTGCCGTCGCGGCCGGCGGCGGGACGGTGGGGGTTGGCGTGGGGGCGGATTGGGCGCACCCAGCCAATAGGATCGCCATCAAGACGACCATCAGAAGCACTGCGGGAACCGGTTTACCCCTGTTCATATCTCTCCTCTCAGGGCGCATGGTGCGTCGGCTGCGGCGTCGCCGCTTGAGCGACGTGCGCAGCCGCGCCGGTCGTTTCAGTTTACTTGAGCGTGATTGCCAGCGTATAGCTTACCATCGCGATATCAACGGGCGCCTGCACCGTGAGCCGGTATTCGCCGGTGACCGGCAAGGCCCCAGCCCAGGGCTCCCTGGCGTCGGCGACGCCGACAAGCTGACCCTGTGGATCGCTGATGGCGACCCGCATCGGCCCATTCGCGCTGACGCTGACGGTCAGCCTCTGGCCTGCCTTCGCATCAAGCGCATAGTTCACAGACCCGCCGGGCTTGACCTGGCCACTGATTTGGGTGGTGGTGGCGCCTGGATCGAAGCGGATGACCGTCGGTGTGTCCTCCGGAGTGGTCGGCGTGCCGGGCTTGCCGACGATGGCGATTGCCAGCGTGTAGTTCGTCGCCGCACCGCCCTTCGGCACGGAGACCGTAAGGTAATAGTCCTGGCTCGCCGGCAGGACGCTGCTCCATTTCTGCGGCGAGGTCACGGCGCCCAGCGGTTTACGGTCAGCGCCAACGATAGTGACCTGGACTGAGCCCTTGGTCGCGGTCGGCTGCACCGTCATCGTCTGGCCCGCCGCAGCACGTAGCACGTAAAGGATGGGCGTGCCGGCTTCGACATGGCCTTCGATTTTGTCCGATGCGGCGCCTTGTGGGAATTGGATGCGAATCGGCTGCTGGGGCGCGCGCGGTGTCATCTGCGGCGTCATGCTGATGGCGACTGAGGGGGTGATGGCTCCCGTGGCCGTGACTGGCTGCGTCGTCGTCACACTGATGGTAGGCGTGATCGGCGCTGTGCCGGCCGGCTGAGTGGCTGTTGCGGCCTGCGCTCCGTAGGTCAGCACGCTGCCCTCGCCATAGGTTATCTTCAGCTTGCCGTCGGGCGCAACCTGGTAGGTGCGCGCTGCTTGCAGCGCATCCAGGTAGGCCTGCTCTTGCTGCATGATCGGCTGCGCACACATTTTGCGGGTGGTGGCCAGCGGGCCAACCGAGAGTTCACTGCCGCTCACGACATACGTTCCGTTGTAGTTGTTGCAGCCGGCCGAGCCTGAGACCTTATCGTCGGTGCTGAACAGCGCCGTGATCGGGGCCTGATCCAGCGCCTTCACCTGCTTATCGGGCTTGCCATATGACTCCAGCGTCCAGGTCACCTCTTGCAGCTTGGGTGTTATGGTCCCGGTGACAGGCGTCGAGGGCTTCGCAGGGCTGATCGGTGTGGCCGTCATGTTGGTCGTGGCAGTCACGCGGGCCGTGGTGGTCACGCCGACCGTGGTGGTCACGCCGACCGTCGCCGACACGACCGCTGGCGCCGTCACGGTTGTCGCTTTGCCGGCGGCGATCGTCGGCGTGAGCGGCCTGGTTGATGTCACCGCCAGGGTTGGCGTAATGACCGGTGCGGTCGCCACGGCGACCGCTGCCTTCTCCGGCGTGGGGGCGGGCGGCTGCGGCAGCCCGCCGAGACAAGCGGTGAGTGTCACCGACAAGACGAGCAATGTGAACACAAACAACGGGCCAAAGCGTCGATTCATGAAGTCCTCCGCAAAGGTTTCGCACAAGCACGATGCGAGCGATGCCGCCCCAGGGCACGGGCGTCCGATATCAGAAACGGCCGCCGCTGCCGCAATGATTTGACAGGGTACACCGCTTAGAGTACATTATACTTTGCTTTATCCGTGCGTCCAATTTATGCCACTGGTTTCTTTGTTACCGGTGTTTGCACGGACGCTCGCCAATGCTTGTCCGATATTTGGGTGCTGGTCGGGGATGAGCCGCACGGACTCCGGCCTCTGCCATGCTTCACTGAAGTCGCTCGGTAGCCAGATGAGATCCGTAGTCTGCGCCGAGCGTCCTCCGGCTTCAAACGATGTCGAGAGCCGAAAAGTTCCCATTCCCCGCTGTGTGTTCCCTCTGCAAGCGGCATCGATGCCGTCGATTGTGTGATGTATGATGGTTCGAATAGGAAGTGGTGTTGAGGAAATGGCGAAGAAGAAATTGACTGTCGAAGAGGAACGTCTGGCCGAAGCCAATCGTGGCGGCGCGCCGTGGAAAAAGTGGGGGCCGTACCTGAGCGAGCGCCAGTGGGGCACGGTGCGCGAAGACTATAGTGAGAACGGCGATGCCTGGAACTACTTCACGCATGATCAGGCGCGTGCGCGCGCCTATCGCTGGGGCGAGGATGGGTTGGCTGGCATCTCGGATGACAAGCAACAGCTCTGTTTCGCGTTGGCGCTGTGGAACGGCGTCGATCCGATCCTGAAAGAGCGGCTGTTCGGACTCTCTAACAGCGAAGCGAACCACGGCGAGGACGTCAAGGAATACTACTACTACCTCGACAACACGCCGACCCACTCGTACATGAAGTACCTCTATAAATATCCGCAGGCGGCGTTCCCCTATGGGCAGATCATCGAGACGAACAAGCGCCGCTCGCGCGATGAGATGGAATACGAGCTGATCGACACCGGGGTGTTCGATCAGGATCGCTATTTCGACGTGTTCGTCGAGTACGCCAAAGCTGCGCCCGACGACATCGCCATCCAGATCACGGCGCATAATCGCGGCCCGGACGCCGCGACGCTGCACATCTTGCCCACCCTCTGGTTCCGCAACACCTGGGCGTGGAGCAAGGCGGACAGCGCGCAGGCCGCACGGCCCGAGCTGCGGCAGATTGATAGTCCCGCCGGGACTGTGGTCGCGATGGCAGCGCATTCAACGCTCGGTGCACGCTACTTCTGCTGCGAAGGCGCGGCCCCGTTCCTCTTCACTGAGAACGAGACCAACAATGCGCGACTCTTTGCCTCGCCCAACCGCACGCCCTACGTCAAAGATGGCATCAACAACTGCGTAGTGGACGGGCATGCGGCCGCTGTGAATCCGGCTGGGCGCGGGACGAAGGTCGCTCCGCACTACATCCTCAAGATCGCGGCCGGCGAAAGCGCGACGGTGCGGCTACGGCTCAGCGACACTCCACCGTCTACTGAAGCCGATCCGTTCGGCCCAGGCTTCGAGAGCGTGCTGGCCATGCGTCGCCGAGAGGCCGACGCCTTCTACGAGACGGTCACGCCGCCATCGGTGGGCCCGGAGCAAGCGCGTGTCCTGCGTCAGGCGTTGGCCGGGATGTTGTGGACGAAGCAGTATTACTACTTTGACCTGGATCGGTGGCTCAGTGAACACGGCGCCCATCCGCTGCTGGGCGGCAAGCGCGTTGTGCGCAATCGTAGCTGGTTCCACATGATCAACGACGACATCATCTCGATGCCGGACAAGTGGGAGTATCCGTGGTATGCGGCGTGGGATCTGGCGTTCCACACCATGGCGTTGAACATGGTCGACCCCGTTTTTTCGCGGGAGCAACTCGAATTGATGCTGCGCGGCGTCTATCTGCACCCGAACGGCCAGATTCCAGCCTACGAGTGGAATTTCAGCGATGTGAATCCCCCCGTCCATGCCTTTGCGACGATCTTCACCTACTCGGTTGACAAGCAGCTCCAGGGTGAAGGCGATCTCAATTTCCTGGAGAGCGCGTTTCAGAAGCTCCTTTTCAATTTCAACTGGTGGGTCAACCGCAAGGACACCGCGGGCCGCAATGTGTTCGAGGGCGGCTTCCTGGGCCTGGACAACATCGGCGTCTTCGATCGCAGTTCCCCGCTGCCCACCGGGGGGCATCTTGAGCAGGCGGACGGCACCGCCTGGATGACATTCTACAGCCAGAATATGCTCGAGATCGCTCTGGAGTTGGCGACGCATAATCCGAACTACGCGGAAATGGCGTTGAAGTTCCTTGAGCATTTCATGTGGATCGCCGGCTCGATGGATCGCGTCGGCGAAAATCAGGATGAGCTGTGGGACGAAGAGGACGGCTTCTTCTATGATGTGCTCCGCCTGCCGGACGGCACAGCGACGCGCATCAAGGTGCGCTCGATGGTGGGGTTGCTCCCATTGTGCGCGGCGACGGTCGTATCGGCAGAAACGGTCGCACGTTTTCCACGCTTTGTCGAGCAGGCGCGGGGGTTCATCGGCAGGCACCGCGAGCTGATGGCGAACATCGCACCTCTGGACCGGCCCGGCGTGGCGGGACGACGCTTGCTCTCGCCGCTCAACGAAGACAAGCTCCGCCGCATCCTGACGCGCATGTTGGACGAAGAACGGTTCCTCAGCCCCTACGGCATCCGCTCGCTCTCGCGTTGGCATCTGGAGCACCCCTACGTCTTCGATGTGGCGGGACAGGAGTACGAGGTGCAATACCTGCCGGCGGAATCCAATACGGGGATGTTCGGCGGCAATTCCAACTGGCGCGGGCCCGTCTGGTTCCCGGTGAACACCTTGATTATCCGCGCACTGCTACAATACCATCTCTACTACGGCGACGACTTCAAGATCGAGTGCCCCACCGGATCGGGGCAATGGATGAACCTGTTCGATGTAAGCCGGGAGATCGCCGAGCGTCTGACGCGCATCTTCTTGCCCGACGCGCAGGGCAACCGGCCCGTCTACGGCGGCGCACGGAAGTTCCAAACCGATCCGCACTGGCGGGATCACATCCTCTTCTACGAGTATTTCCACGGTGATAACGGCGCGGGCCTCGGCGCCAGCCATCAGACTGGCTGGACGGGGCTGGTGGCGCGCATGATCCAGTACTACGGTTCGCTTGACGCGGCCAAAGTGCTCGCTGGGCCAGAACGGTCCGGTGCGCGGGTGTATCGGAGGACATGATGGCAGCACGCAGCACTTCCCCGGCAGACCAGCCGAGCGGCGCTGTGTCGCCAGACGGGGTTGTCGCAGGATCATCCCCAAGCGAGGCGCAAACATCGGAAGAGGCCGGCTTCGACGCGCTGCAAGCGATTTTGCGTCTGGCGGTGGGCGGCGCCCTCGAAGGCTCCGACGAGGCTGTGCGCCGGCTTAAGGCGCAGGAAGCGCGCATGCGCGCCTCTGGCGCATCTGCGCCGACGGTGGAGCGCGATGAGACGGACGCCGACCGAGCGCGCTACGCGGCCATCGGCCTCCTGTTTGAGGGTGAGCGGGCATTACGTGCCGGTTTGGGGGTCTGGGAGCGCTCGGCTGCCTTGGCCGTCAACGCGGCGGCCCGGGCGGCTAAACCGGTGACGAGCAGCCGGCTGGCACGGCCCTGGCAGCAGCGCTACGACCAGTTGGCGGATCGCGGCGCCAGCATCGTCGACCGCTGGATCCAGACGGGTCGTATCGAAGAGCCGCGCAGCCGCGCGATGATGCTCGGCGTCGCCGGACAGGCGATTGACGACACCATCGATGAGCTGGCCGAGTTGGAAGGTGTACAGCAGATCGTGCAGCAACAGAGCGTGGGTATGGCGACGATGATGGTTGACGAGGCGCGCGAACGCACAGCCACCGCGGATAACCTCATCGAGCGAATCAGCCACCGCCTCTTGCGGCGGCCTCCACCGTCTTCCGGCGTACCGAGTGCCGCGCCTCAAGCCGTCGTGGCCGAGGACAAGACCAGGGGGGAATGACCAGATGCCGCCCAAGCCGAAAGTCCAGCCAGCGGAGCCGCGTCCGGCCGGCTTCATCAGCCGTTTCGCTGCGTGGCTCGTCGATCAGTTGGTCCTCGTCGTGGCATTTGCCGTGCTGGGCATGTTCGTCCAGCTAGTCGTCACCTTTTCCGGTCGGAACATCCCCGCACTGAGCAGCGACAAGCTCGCGGCCCTGTTTGGTACAGCCTCGTTCGCCTTCATGGCGAGCGCGATCTACATGGCCCTCTTTTGGTATCTGTTCGGCAGCACCTTGGGCCAGCTTCTCTTCGGGTTAAGAGTTGTGAGATCGGATGGCTCGCGATTCCTCTCCCTCCCGCAGGTGGTGGTGCGTGTGTTGGGTTTCTATCTCTCGATGGCAGTGTTTTTTCTGGGCTTCTTGTGGATCTTGATCGATTCCGGCCGCCGTGGTTGGCATGACAAACTGGCGAGGACCAAGGTGGTCTACACCTTCGACGCGCCCGCCGTGGATGAGATGCCTGATCTGCTCCCTGTGATGTCCAGGATGCGCCGCTCGCAACCGGCCAAGAAAGGTTAGCTCATGGCAAAAGTTCGTATCACCCGGGGCAAGTTCGCTGGCATCAATGCCTGCGCCGACGATCGGGGCGTCATCGCGGCGCTCGCGATGGATCAGCGCGGCTCGCTGCAGAAAATGATCGCCAAGGCGAGTGCGGCCGGCGTCGCACCGCATGCCGATGACTTGACGCGTTTCAAGACCGCCGTGACGCATGTGCTCAGCCCACACGCCAGCGCGATCCTGCTCGACCCCGAGTACGGGCTGCCGGCGTTGAAAGATAAGGCCGCGCAGACCGGCCTGTTGCTGGCCTACGAGAAGAGCGGCTACGACACGACCGCCAGTGGCCGGCTGCCCGATCTGCTCCCGGAGTGGAGTGTGCGGCGCTTGTCCGAGGCCGGCGCCGACGCCATCAAGCTGCTCGTTCACTACAACCCCGATGACGCGCCGGGCATCAACACCGTCAAGCAGGCATTCATCGAGCGGGTCGGTGATGAGTGCGTGGCGGTCGATGTCGCGCTGTTCCTGGAAATCGTCTGCTAC
>JALOOE010000110.1 GCA_025454565.1 Anaerolineae bacterium | reverse complement strand
CACGCGTGAGATCAGCAAGGGCATGGTGGCGCACCTGTGGGGCTACAACGGCCAATCGCCGGGGCCGACCATCGAGTGCGTCGAGGGCGACAAGGTCCGCATCTTCGTGACTAATCGCCTGCCCGAGCACACGACGATCCACTGGCACGGAATCCTGCTGCCCAACGGCATGGATGGCGTCGGGGGTCTCACCCAGCCCCAGATACCGGTCGGTCGGACCTACGTCTACGAGTTCGAGATGAAGAAGTCCGGCACCTTCATGTACCACCCGCACGCCGACGAAATGGTGCAGATGGCGATGGGCATGATGGGTTTCATCGTCGTGCATCCGCGCAATCCTGCATTCATGCGCGTCGATCGCGATTTTGTGTTTCTGATCAATGCCTACGACATCGATCCCGGCTCTTATACGCCGCGCATCAATACGATGACCGATTTCAACCTGTGGACCTGGAACAGCCGGGCGTTCCCCGGCATTGATCCGCTGGTCGTCCGCACGGGAGACCGGGTGCGCATTCGCTTCGGCAACCTGACGATGACCAACCATCCGATCCATATGCACGGTTACGACTTCGAAGTCACCTGCACCGACGGCGGCTGGGTGCCCAAGTCGGCGCGCTGGCCCGAGGTGACGGTCGATGTCGCCGTCGGCCAGATGCGCGCCTTCGAGTTCGACGCCGCCCATCCTGGCGACTGGGCGCTGCATTGCCACAAGTCGCACCACACGATGAATGCCATGGGGCATGCCGTGCCGACCATGATCGGTGTCGATCATCGCGGCATCGCGCAGAAGATCAACCGCCTCATCCCCGAGTACATGGTGATGGGTGACAAGGGCATGGCCGACATGGGCGAGATGGAGATGCCGCTGCCCGAGAACACGCTGCCGATGATGACGGGCACGGGACCCTTTGGCCCGCTGGAGATGGGGGGGATGTTCACCGTCGTCAAGGTGCGCGACGGGCAGCGACGTGGTGACTACGCCGACCCCGGTTGGTACGCGCATCCCAAAGGCACCCAAGCCTATGAGCTCAAGCTGTAGTAGTTCGCCGTAGCAGTGCGTAGGGCAACCGGCGCCGAGGTGTTGCCGCTGCCATGCTTCAGGACCAAGTGAGCGGCGGTCTTGCTGGTGATCTTGCAACCCGATTTCAATGCGGTACTGCCACTGCTCGGCGAGGTTGAACTACTTTGCCCCGCCTGTTGGTGGAATCACGTAGTCCTGCAGCAGCAAAAACTCTCGCGATTTCGCGAGGGACGTTTTCAACGCCCGAACGGGCCATAGCCTTGAAGGATTTCCGAATGCACCTCGCCAGAACCCGCACCATCCTCCTTGCCTTTGGGGGGATCGCTACCATGGCTTGTGCGGCAGCAGCCTTTGCCCATGGTGACGGCACCGACAACGCGCCACACCGGACGGCCGCTGATTACAGCAAGGCGCCAGAAATGCCCTTTGGCCGGGCCATCGATCCGGCCAAGGCGACCCGAACCATCACGATCGAAATGAGTGATGCAATGCGCTACCAGCCGAGCGTGATTGCCATCCAGCGCGGAGAGCGGATTCGCTTCGTCGTCCGAAATGGCGGCAAGACCATGCATGAGATGGTGCTGGGCTCCCTGGAGGAGTTGAAGGAGCACGGCGAGTTGATGAAGAAGTTCCCCGACATGGAGCATGACGAACTCCACATGGCCCATGTTCCACCAGGCAAGTCACTTGAAATGGGTTGGCAATTCAGTCGTGCCGGGGAGTTCTATTTCGGCTGCCTGGTGCCCGGCCACTTTGAGGCAGGAATGCTCGGACGGATTGTCGTCAAATAGCCGCGACCTTTTGATCTGGATCAAGCCGACCCATCGCGTCTGCGCCCAGGGCAGTAACCCGTGCAACCAGTCCCTCGGTGAACGTAGGTTACTGTCAATCTCGCTATGTGAATCGGGGCTGCCGGCGCGGTTCAAGCCGATCCGTCAGGGGCTCGCAAGGTCGTTGATTGGGCGAAACCTGACAGAAATGTAATTTTTCAGTCAGCTTTCTGTGCGGCGCACAAAGGCACAATGCGTCGACCATGGAATTGGTTAAGGAAATGACGATGAAACAAGCAACTACGCATTCATTGCCCTTTAAGCGCCTGCCACCTTTGACCCAAGGAGATCTACGCTCGTGAAAACCGCACTCATCACTCTCATTGCTGCCGCTTCAGCCCTGATACCGCTTGCCGCAACGGCGCAGACCGACCACTCGCACCATATGGCCACGGCAAAGACCGCGGCACCGGCCGCGATGCCGATGACCAATGGCGTGGTAAAGAAAGTCGACGCCGCACGCGGCGACGTGACGATTGCGCACGACGACATCAAGAATCTTGGCATGCCGAAGATGACGATGACCTTTCGCGCCAAGGATCCGGCCTGGGCGAAGAAGTTGAAGGAAGGCGATCAGATCCGCTTTGCCGCTGACATGGTTAAGGGCGAACTTACCCTCGTTGCGTACGAAACGGTCAAGTAGCCTCGCCGGTCTCGTGCCGACTTCAGGAATTTGCCCATGTGCTTTCGTCGCAGATTGATTGCCGTAGCCTTCGCTGCCACGGTGAGCCTCCCCACCATGTCAGCAGTGGCGCAGGAGGCGCTGCCCGGCGAGAACGTCGAAAGCCTGCTCGCCTACGCCCGCGACCGCCATCCGGAGCTGCAGGCCATGCGACACGAGGCGGACGCCGCGACCCAGCGGATCGACCCGGCCGGCGCGCTCCCGGACCCGATGTTCAAGACCGAACTGCAGAACATCACCAACTACGGCACCGACGGATCGTTCAGCCTGTCGCCGGCCAAGGTCGGTTCCACCAAGTACACGTTCTCGCAGGTCATCCCCTTCTGGGGCAAGCGCGATCTCCGGCAGGGGGTGGCGGAAGCCGATGCGCTGCAGGCCGATCGCCGCGTCGCCGCGACCTGGGCCGAGCTTGCCGCCAAGATCAAGACCGCCTACGCGCAGTACCAGCTGGCGGCGCGCAACGAGGAGCTGGCGCGCGAAGTGCTGACGTTGATGGGCAGTCTGGAGAGCCTGGCCCAGGTGCGTTACTCGAGCGGACTCGTACCACAGCAGGACGCGATCCGCGCCCAGGTCGAACTGACCGGAATGCGCACCGACCTGGTGATGCTGGGCAGCGAAAAGCGGCAGTGGCAGGTCAAGCTCAACAGCCTGCTCACTCGTCCGGCCAACGCGCCATTGGCGGACCCCAGGCGACCCCGAGCATTGCCGCCCCCGGCTCGGCTCGATCCCGCAGTGCTGGCCGATCGTCTGCTGGCCAACAACCCCCAGCTTGCGGTCGAGGATGCGCGCATCCAGTCGGCCGAGCGCAGCCGCGATCTCACCTACCGCAACCGCTACCCGGATTTCGCCATCGGCGTGTCGCCGATCCAGATGGGCAGCCGGATCAACGAATGGGAGTTGATGGTCGAGGTCAACATCCCCCTGCAGCAGGGCACGCGGCGCGCGCAGGAATCCGAAGCCGAATTGATGCTCTCAGCCGCCCGTTCGCGCAAGGAAGCCGCCTTGCTGCAGGCGCGCGCCGAACTCGGCGAGCACGTCGCGGCGCTCGATGCCGCACGGCGCATCGAAGAATTGCTCACGACGCAGTTGCTGCCGCAGGCCGGACTGACGCTGCAGTCGGCGATAGCCGCCTATGAGAACGGCCGCGTCGACTTCGCCACCCTGCTCGAGGCGCAGCGGCAGATCCGCAAGGCGAAACAGGATCGCGAAAAGGCGAATGCCGAAGCACAGATGCGGCTGGCCGAAATCGAACGGCTACTGGGAGAAGACTTGTGAAGACCGGAACCGCCGCGCTGGCTGCGGCAGCGATGCTGGCACTGGGTGTCGCGGGGGGCTATTGGTGGGCCAACCGCACGTCGCACAACGCGCCGGTCGTGTCCCCCGCCCCGGCGGCCGCGATCACGTCCGGCGCGACCGCGGGCGATGCGGCCAAGCCGGCGCGCAAGCTGCGCTTCTACCGCAATCCGATGGGGTTGCCGGACACCTCGCCGACACCGAAGAAGGATCCGATGGGGATGGACTACATCCCGGTCTATGAAGGCGAGGACGACGCGGCCGACGACGGCAAGACGGTGAAGATCAGCGTCGATCGGGTGCAGAAACTCGGCGTGCGCACCGAACCCGCGACGCTGCGGATGCTTGACCGCAATGTGCGCGCCCTGGGCCGGGTCGAGATCGACGAACGCCGCGTCGTCGCCGTCGCGCCCAAGTTCGAAGGCTGGGTCGAGAAATTGCTGGTCAACGCAACCGGGCAGCCGGTGGCCAAGGGCCAGCCGCTGTTCGAGGTCTACAGCCCCGAACTCGTGTCGGCGCAGCGCGAATACGCGATCGCCGTCAAAGGGGTAGAGGCGCTGAAGGATGCCGGCGGTGACGCGCAGGCGGGGATGAGCCGGCTTGCCGAATCGAGCCTGGCGCGCTTGCGCAACTGGGACATTCCGGACGAGCAGGTGAAGGAACTGGTGGGATCCGGCACGATCCGCCGCACGTTGACCTTCCGGTCGCCCGCGGGCGGCATCGTGCTGGAGAAGAAGGCGTTGCAGGGCATGCGCTTCATGCCGGGTGAGGCGCTCTTCCAGATCGCCGATCTCTCCGCGGTGTGGATCATCGCCGACGTGTTCGAGCAGGATCTGGGACAGGTGCGTGTCGGCAGCATGGCGAAGCTCCGATTCAATGCCTATCCCGGCAAGACCTTCGACGGCCGGATCACCTACATCTACCCGACGTTGAAGCCCGAGACGCGGACGGTACCGATTCGCATCGAACTCGCCAATCCGGGGCAGCAGTTGAAGCCCGCAATGTTCGCCGAGATCGAACTGCCGGTCGGCACCCGGGCCAAGGTCGTCACCGTGCCGACATCAGCTGTCATCGACAGCGGCACGCGGCGCATCGTCTTCGTGCAACGGGCCGAAGGTCGTTTCGAGCCGCGCGAAGTGAAACTCGGTGCACGCAGCGATACCCATGTCGAGATCCTCGACGGCGTGAAGGAGGGCGAGCCGATCGTGACCGCTGCCAATTTCTTGATCGACGCCGAAAGCAACCTCAAGGCCGCCATCGGCGGCTTCGGCAGCGCCACCACCACGGGAGCCTCGGATGCCGCTAAAGTGGGGCACAAGGGGCACGGCAGTGTCGTGGCCATCGACGCCAAGGGCGGGACGCTTTCGATCAAGCACGATCCCGTGCCGAGCCTCAAGTGGCCCGCGATGACCATGGAGTTCGTACCGGCCAACCCGTCGCTACTTCAGGGATTGAACCCTGGGTCCACCCTCGACTTCGAGTTCGTCGAACGCAAGCCCGGCGAGTGGGTGATCACGTCCATCGCGCCGGCGGGCGCAGTCGCGGCGCCAGCCAAGGCCAACCCACACGCCGGACACTGAAGGAAACACCGTGCTGGGAAAACTTATCGAGTGGTCGGCGCGGAACGTCTTTCTGGTACTGCTGGCGACGGTGTTCGTCGTACTGGCCGGAATCTACGCGGTCATCAAGACGCCGCTCGACGCGCTACCCGACCTGTCCGATGTGCAGGTCATCATCTACACCGAGTTTCCCGGCCAGGCGCCGCAGGTGGTCGAGGATCAGGTCACCTACCCGCTGACCACGGCGATGCTGTCGGTGCCGAAGTCGAAAGTCGTCCGCGGCTTCTCGTTCTTCGGCGCGTCGTTCGTCTACGTCATCTTCGAGGACGGCACTGACATTTACTGGGCGCGCTCGCGCGTGCTCGAGTATCTCAACTTCGCCGCCGGCCGCCTGCCGCGCGGCGTGACGCCGCAACTGGGGCCCGATGCCACCGGCGTGGGCTGGGTCTACCAGTACGCGGTGGTTAGTGCGCAGCACACGCTGGCGGAACTGCGGACCATCCAGGACTGGTACCTGCGCTACCAGCTCGCCAAGGCGCCGGGGGTCGCCGAGGTCGCGAGCGTGGGCGGCTTCGTCCAGCAGTACCAGGTCACCGTCGACCCGACGAAGCTGCGCGCCTACAACATTCCGCTGGCCAAGGTCGCGCAGGTGATCCGCGAGTCGAATCGCGACGTCGGCGGGCGCGTGATCGAAATGGCCGAGGCCGAGTACATGGTCCGCGGGCGCGGCTACCTGCGCGGGCGCGCCGACATCGAGCAGCTTGTCGTCAAGAGCGACAAGGGCACGCCGGTGCTGATCCGCGACATCGCCCGCGTCGAACTCGGCCCCGACGAGCGGCGCGGCCTGACCGAGTTGAATGGCGAAGGCGAGGTGGTGTCGGGGATCGTGATGGCGCGCTACGGCCAGAATGCCCTGGAGGTGATTCACAACCTCAAGGCCAAGATCGAGGAGGTGAAAAGCGGGCTGCCGGCGGGCGTGGAAGTCGTCACCACCTACGATCGTTCCGATCTCATCCATCGCGCCATCGACACCCTGAAGCGCACGCTGATCGAGGAAAGCCTCATCGTCGCCGCCGTGTGCATCGTCTTCCTGCTGCATGTGAGGAGCGCGCTGGTGGCGATCCTGATGCTGCCGGTGGGCATCCTCATTGCGTTCATCGCCATGCGCCTGCTCGGCATGAACTCCAACATCATGAGCCTCGGTGGCATCGCCATTGCCGTCGGCGCGATGATCGATGCCGCGATCGTGATGATCGAGAACGCGCACAAGCATCTCGAGCGCCTGCAGCCGGGCGAATCGCGGACGCAGGCGATGATCGACGCCTGCCGCGAGGTGGGGCCGGCGCTGTTCTTCTCGCTGCTCATCATCACCGTGTCGTTCCTGCCGGTGTTCAGCCTCGAAGGCCAGGAGGGGCGCCTCTTTTCGCCGCTGGCCTTCACCAAGACCTTTGCCATGGCCGGCGCCGCATTGCTGTCGGTGACGCTGGTGCCGGTGCTGATGATGCTGTTCATCCGCGGCAAGGTCATGCCGGAGGCGAAGAACCCGGTCAATCGCTTTCTGATCTGGATCTACCGGCCGATCATCGCGACCGTGATGCGCTTCAAGGTGACAACCATCGTCATCGCCATGGCCGTCCTCGGCGTCACCGCCTGGCCGGCGATGCGGCTCGGGTCCGAATTCATGCCGACGCTGAACGAGGGCACGCTGTTCTACATGCCGACCTCGCTGCCGGCGATGTCGATCACCAAGGCGGCCGAGCTCGTCCAGACGCAGAACAAGATCATCAAGAGCTT
>JALOOE010000109.1 GCA_025454565.1 Anaerolineae bacterium | reverse complement strand
GCAGCGCCCCGACCGGGTGCTGGTCTACGGCGATACCAACTCGACCCTCGCGGGCGCGCTGGCCGCGGTCAAACTGCGTATCCCGGTCGCGCATGTCGAAGCGGGGCTGCGCTCCCACAATCGGGAGATGCCGGAAGAACACAACCGCGTCCTGACCGATCACATCGCCGAGCTGCTTCTGTGTCCCACGCAGACCGCAGTGGACAATCTGGCGCGCGAGAACATCACTTCGGGCGTGCATCTCGTGGGCGACACGATGTATGACAGTGTGCTGCAATTTGCTGCGCTTGCCCGCCGGCGGAGCACACGCCGAAGGGCTATCTGCTCGCCACCATCCACCGGCCCTACAACACCGATGTGCCGGAAAACTTACGCGCCATCCTGAGCGCCTTTGCGGAGATCGAGGAACCGGTCGTCTTTCCCGTCCATCCCCGCACCCGAGCCAAAATGACCGACCTGGGGCTGGATCAGCATTTGCCAGCACGCAATTTGCGGATCATCGGCCCGCTGGGCTATCTGGACATGCTGGCGCTGCAACAGGAAGCCCGCCTTCTTCTCACCGATTCCGGCGGGATGCAGAAGGAAGCTTACTGGCTCGCCGTGCCGTGCATCACCCTGCGGCCGGAGACCGAATGGGTCGAAACGGTTGCTGCGGGCTGGAATGTGCTGGTTGGCGCCGACCGGGAGCGCATCCTGGAGGCAGTCAGCTCATTGGTTACCCCGGCGCAACGCCCTGCCTTGTACGGCGATGGGCGGGCAGCGCAACGCATCATCGAGGTGATTGAGCAGCATGATTAAGGGCAAGAATGTATTGGTCACTGGCGGCGCCGGCTTTATCGGCAGCCATCTCGTCGATCGGATCATCCGCGACGATCCGGCCAACCTGGTCGTGGTGGATAATTTCTTCCTGGGCAACGAAGACAACCTGGCCGATGCGCGGCGGGCGTATCCCGATCTTAAGCTTTTTCGCTTGGATGCCTCGGATCTCGCCGCGATGCACCAGCTCGTCGCCTCGCAGAAGATTGAAGTCGCCTTCGATCTGGCGGTGATCCCGCTGCCCACATCGTTGAGCTATCCGGCCTGGACCATCGAGACCAATGTCGGCATCGCGACGACCCTGTGTGAGTTGGCACGCTGGGGCAATCTGCAGACGTTAGTGCATTGCTCCTCGTCCGAGGCATATGGCTCAGCCACGATCGTGCCGATGGACGAAAACCACCCGCTGCTGCCCAGCACGCCCTACGCGGCCAGCAAAGTCTCCGCCGACCACGTCGTGCTGTCGTACATCCTGACCTTCGGGATCGACGCTGTTGTAGTGCGCCCCTTCAACAACTTCGGGCCGCGCCAAAACCCCGGCACCTACGCGGGCATCATCCCCATCATCATCAACCGTGTCCGCAAGGGCGAGCCGGTGATGATCCACGGCGACGGTGAGCAAACGCGTGACTTCATCTACGCGCCGCATACCGCTAACGCGTTAGTGCGCGTCTACGACGCACCGGCGACGCGTGGCAAGGTGATTAACGTCGCCACCGGCTACGAAACTTCGATCAATGCGCTGATCGCGATGCTGCTGGACGTGCTGGGCGTGCCCGATCATCCGGTCGTCCACACGCCGCCGCGGCCCGGCGACGTGCGGCGCCACTGCGGCGACGTGCGCCTGTTCCGCGAGCTGATCGGCTTCGAGCCGCCCGCGCTTTCGCGCGCAGAGCTGGCTGAGACGGTCGACTGGTATCTAAGAAGCGGGAATCTATGAGACTCAACGTCCCTTTCCTCGATGAGCGCGAGCTGGAAGAGATCGCCAAGGTGCTCGCCACCGGCTATCTGACCCAAGGGCCCAAGACGGCCGAGTTCGAACGGCTCGTCGCGGCGTATATCGGTAGCCGCTACGCCTTCGCCATGAGCTCGTGTACCACGGCGCTGCACCTGGCGCTGGTCGTGCTCGATGTCGGGCCGGGAGATGAGGTGCTCGTCCCCGATTTCACCTTCCCCGCGACCGCCAACGTCGTCGTGCAGCAAGGCGCCGTGCCGGTGCTGGTCGATATCGACCTTGACACCTTCACGATCAACCTGGACGATCTGCGCAGGAAGATCACCCCGCGCACCCGCGCAATCTTGCCGGTGCACACCTTCGGCTGCTCGGCCGACATGGACCCGATCATGGCGCTGGCAGCGGAACACGGCATCCCCGTCATCGAGGATGCGGCTTGCGCCATCGGGACGACCTATCGCGGCCGCTTCTGCGGCAACATCGGCACGCTCGGCTGCTTCAGCTTTCACCCGCGCAAGGTGATCACCACCGGCGAGGGCGGCATGATCACGACCAACGACCCCCGGCTGGCGGAACGCATCCAACTGCTGCGCAGCCACGGCGGTGTGCGCACTGGCTTCTGGTTCGAATACGAAGCGGCCGGCTACAACTATCGGCTGAGCGATGTTCAGGGCGCGATAGGCATCGCGCAGATGGCGAAGCTGCCGATCCTGCTCGAACGCAAACGGCTCCTGGCCGCGCAACTGCGCGCCCGCCTGTCTGATATCTCCGGCATCCAGTCACCAGTCGAGCCGGCGTGGGGCGGTCACATCTACCAATCCTTTGTGATCCTGGTGGCTGAAGACCTGGATCGCGACCGGATGATCCGCGACCTGCGCGCGTTGGAGATTGAGACCACGTTGGGCACCTACGCGCTGCACGACCAACCATTCTTCCAGCGCGAGTATGACTACATCGCCGGCCAACTGCCCGTCTCGCACGCCGCGTTCAAACGCACCATCACCCTGCCCCTCTATCCCCAGATGAGCGAGGCCGATCTCGACCTGATCGCCGACGGGCTGCGACGCGTCGTGGCGGCCCAGCGGGGTTGACGTGACGCGCGCAGGAGTGCAGCCACGCGCCGCCTCGGCGGATGACCTCGCCGTCCTGCGCGCGGCCGGCAGCGCCAATCCGGCACGCATCGTTGCGCTCATCCGTGAGACCATCGACTTCCTGGCGCTCGATCTCTCCGGGCTGACCGTGCTGACCGAGGCCGCCAGCGGCCCCTACGTCGTCACCCCGATCATCGCGGCGCTGGCAGGCGCCGCGCGCGTGATTGCTTTGACGCGCGACTCGCGCTATGCGACCGCTGCGCAGGTCAGCACTCAAACGCGCTCCCTGGAGCGTCTGTGCGGTCTGCCGGTCGACGGCATCGAAATCCACACCGAGCGGACGCCTGCCCTCTTCGCCGCGGCCGACATCGTCACCAACCTGGGCTTCGTGCGCCCCATCGATGCCGCGACCGTCGCCGGCCTGAAGCCGACCGCGGTCGTACCGCTGATGTGCGAGGCGTGGGAATTCCGCCCCGGCGATGTGGACGCGGCGGCCTGCCGCGCGCGCGGCATCCCGGTGATCGGCACCAACGAGAGCTATCCCGGCCTGGACGTCTTCGCCTACTGCGGCTGGCTCGCGCTGAAGATGCTCTTCGACGCCCAGATCGAGGTGCACAAGAGCCGCCTGCTTGTGGTCAGCAGCGACCAGTTCGGCCCGGTGATCGCCGAGCGGTTGGCGCAGGCGGGCGCGGCGGTGCGCCTTCTCGTATCGCTGGCAGACATCGGCGCAACCGCTCTAGCCGCGGATGCCCTGATCGTCGCCGACTACGCCCGGCAAGACATGATCATCGGCCCCGGCGGCGATGTGACGGCTGCCGAGTTGGCGGCCGCCTGCCCCGGCGCCACGGTCATCCAATTCGTGGGGCGGGTGGATCCGACAAGCCTGACCGCGGCGGGCATACACCTCTATCCGGGCGGCGAGCTTGGCCCGCGCCGCATGGCGCTGACCCTCGCGGGGTTGGGGCCGCGGCCCGTGATCGAGCTCCACGCGGCCGGCCTGAAGGTGGGCGAGATTGCGGCGCGGGCGCGGCTGGCGGGCAAGCTCGCGGTCGATCTGGCTGAGGTGCGGCTGCGCGGCCATATCCTCGGCCAAACCGTGACGGAGTAGCTGCCAGATGCATCTCGCCGACCTGCCCCCAATCGTGCCGGTGTCCATCCTGCGCGACGGGCCGTTCGCATCGCTCGGCTTGATCACGCATGCCGGAGACGACATGCTCGCCTTCCTGGAGAGCGCGCGGTACCTGGATGGCATCTTGCGCCACGCGAGCATCCGGTGTGTGGTCACCACTACGGCGCTGGCAGAGCGATTGCCCGCGCGCCTCGGCGTCGCGATCTCGGAGGCGCCGAGGCGCGACTTCTTCAAACTCCACAATCATCTGGTGGATCACACCGACTTCTACTGGCAAGACTTCGCCACCGAAATTGCGTCCGATGCGATCATCAGCCCGACGGCCCACATCGCGGAGAGGAATGTGCGCATCGGCCGGCGCACCATGATCGAGCCGCACGTGACGGTGCTGCCGCACACGATCCTCGGCGACGATGTGATCCTGAGAGCGGGGTGCGTGATTGGGTCACAGGGCTTCCAGTTCATTCGCAATGACGATGAGGTCTTGCCGGTGGCTCACGGCGGCGCGGTGTGGTTGCATGACCGGGTTGAAGTGCAAGCCAATAGTACGATCGCCCGTGCGCTGTTCGCCGGCTTCACTGAACTGGGCGAAGACACGAAGCTAGACAGCCTGGTTTATGTAGCACATCACGTCAGGCTGGGCAGACGCTGCCTGGTGGGCGCGGGCACGGCAATCACCGGCACCGTAACCATCGGCGACGATGTGTGGATCGGCCCGAACGCGACGATTACCAGCGAGGTCACCATCGGCGACCGCGCAAATATCACGCTCGGTTCGGTCGTCACGCGCGATGTCGCGGCCGATCAACACGTCACCGGCAACTTCGCCATCGATCACGAGAAGTACATCACTTTCCTGAGGACGATCCGATAGCTCATGCGCATATTGCAGTTGCCGCTCAACATCGCTTCGCAGACCAGCGTGACGGTGCGCGCCCTGCGGCAGATCGGCGTCGAGGCGCGCGGTATCATCATCAGCACACACGTCATCCAGTCGGCCGATGGGCTGGAGATCTTCAGCATGGAAACCTCATCGCGGCTGGCGCGCGGCGTGCTGGCCGCGCGGCGATCGGCGCCGATCCTGGACGCCATCCGCTGGGCCGACGTTGTCCACTACCATTTCGACGCCTCGGCGCTGCCGCGCGGCCTCGATCTCCGCTGGGTGCGACTGCTCAACAAGCCGGGCGTCGCCGAATTCTGGGGATCGGACATCCGCATCCCGGAGGTGGAAGCAGCCGACAATCCCTACTATGCGCGGCTGGGCGCGGCTTACGAATATCACAGCATGGAAAGCGCCACCAAGTCGCGCAGCGTCCAGACGAAGTTCGCCGGCGCCGGGCTCGACTGCCTGATCTCCTGCAATAGCCTGCGGCCCTATCTCCAACCCGATCTCTTCCCGACCGTCTATTTCGCCCGCCAACGCGTGTGGCTGCCGGAGTTCGACTCCCACCCGCCCGACCCGGCGTGCACTCGGCCGGTGATCGTGCACAGCCCCAGCGCGCCGAACGCGAAAGGCACGCCGGCCGTGCTGGCGGCCATCGACAGCCTACGCGGTCGTTTCGACTTCGACTTCCGGCTCATCCAGGGGATGCCGCGCCGCCAGGCGCTGGCGATGGTGCGCGACGCCGACATCTTCCTGGATCAGTTCGTGCTCGGCGGCTATGGTATGGCCGCGCTGGAGGCGATGGCGCTGGGCAAACCGACGCTCTGTTACGTCAAGCCCTCGATGGCCGCCCAGTATCCGGCCGACCTGCCCATCGTCAACGCCACCCAGGAAAGCCTGACCGACGTGATCGCCGGGCTGCTGGCCGACGGCGTTCGCCGCCGCGAGATCGGCCTGAGCAGCCGGGCCTACGTCGAGAAGTATCATGATGCGATCAAGATCGCCGGCGAGTTGAAGGACATCTACGAGGATCTGCTTCGACGACACGGAAAACACAAGACGCCATGACGAAACGCATCTGCATCATCTCCTTTTCGCCCATCGCCCGCGACGCGCGCGTGCTGCGCCAGATCAAGTACCTCGGCCCGCGCTATGATCTGGCGGCGATCGGTTACGGCGACGCGCACCCGGCTTGGCGCGAGCTATCCAACGTGACCTGGCTGCCCGTCATCCCGTCCGGTGAGCGCCCGATCTCGAAATTGGGCGGCCTGGTCTATCCGCTCCTGGGCAAAATCTCGGCGCGCGCCTACGATACCTGGTTCTGGCGCAAGCCGCACCGTCGGCACGCGCTCAATCTGGCGCTGGCGAATCGCTGCGATGCCTACCACGCCAACGATTGGGACGCGCTCCCGATCGCCGGCGAAGCGGCCGCGCGGCACGGCGTCCCCCTGATCTTCGACGCCCATGAGTATGCGCCGCTGGAGTTCGGCGACCGTTGGGCCTGGCGATTCCTGTATAGTCCTGCGATCACCTACACGCTGCGCAAATATGCGCCGCGTGTCGCCGCGTCCACCACAGTGGCGCAGCCGATCGCCGACCGCTACGCCCGCGAATTCGGGCTGAACATGATCGCAGTGCTCAATGCGCCGGAGGTTCAGCCCGTGCCGTCACACGAACCGGACCCGGATCAGATCCGGCTGATCCATCATGGCGGCGCGATCCGAGGCCGCCGGCTCGAGCGGATGATCGAGGTCATCGCCCGCTGCGCCTCTCGCTACACGCTGCACTTCATGCTCACACCCAGCCAACCCGACTACCTGGACTACTTGCGCGCCTTTGCCGAGCAAGCCGCGCCGGGTCGCGTGATCTTTCACGATCCGGTGCGCCCCGAACAAATCGTCCAGGAAATCGCGCAGTACGATGCTGGCTTCTATCTGCTGGAACCCGACAACTACAACAATGAGTCGGCGTTGCCCAACAAACTGTTCGACTTCATCTGCGCAGGTTTGGCCGTGTGTGTTGGACCGTCCCCGGAGATGGCACGGCTGGTGCGCGAACATGGCTGTGGCGTGGTTGCGCCCTCATTTGATCCCGCCGATGTGGCTGCCACGCTCGACGCCCTGAGCCCCGAGGAGATCCACGCCCTGCGAGCCGGTTCGGCGCGGGCGAGCAAGACGCTCAACGCGCAGGTCGAGATGGGCAAAGTTGTCGCCATATACGATCGCCTGCTCGCGGAAGGCGAAGCTGCCCGGACATCAATACCCGGGCTAGAGAGCAACACCCGATGAATCGGGCTGGGCGAGGCTGACGAATCATGTGCGGCATTTTCGGCGTATGGCAGCGCGATGGCGGGCCGGTCGATCTGGCGGCCGTGCGGCAGGCGACGAGCCTCCTGCGCCATCGCGGGCCCGACGACGAGGGTTATCTGTTGGCCGACACGCGAGGCGGCAGCGCATTCGCCTGCGCCGGCGATGACACCGATCCCCGGCTCGGCCTGCCACACATCGCGCCGCTTGCCGATGCGCCGCTTGCCGGCCAGCCGTACGATCTCGCGTTCGGCTTCCGGCGGCTCGCCATCCTGGATCTATCCCCAGCCGGTCATCAACCCATGTCCAGCCCCGATGGCCGCTTCTGGCTGATCTTCAA
>JALOOE010000108.1 GCA_025454565.1 Anaerolineae bacterium | reverse complement strand
TTTGCAGCCAGCGAGAAACGCCTGGCGTTCCTGTTCGGCGGCCTCCGTGCGCTGGATGCCGATCTGCGCGCCCGCGGCAGCCGCCTGATCGTGCGCCGCGGCGACCCGGCGACCGAGCTGGCGCGGCTGGTGAGCGAGACCGGGGCGACCGCCGTTTTCGCCGAGGAAGACGTCTGGCCTTATGCCCGCCGGCGCGATACGGCCGTGGCCGCGCTGGCGCCGCTCCGCCTCACAGCCGGCCTGACCATCCACCCGTCCGATGTGGTTCGCAAAGCCGACGGCGGCGTCTACACCGTCTTCACGCCGTACAGCCGGGCCTGGAAAGCACTGCCGCCCCCACGCCGATCCGATTTGCTCACGCCGCAGCATCTGGCATCGCAGCGCCTGGGGCCGGCCGTCGATCTCGCCAGCCTGCCGATCCCCGACAAACCAGTTCTGCCTGCGTCGGTCCCATTTCCGCCCGGCGAGCTCGAAGCCTTGCGACGGTTGGCCGCGTTCACCGGGCTGTCGCCGAGATCTTCCGTCGCCCGTCCTCCGTCTTCCGTCCATCACTACGCCGACGACCGCAACCGCATGGATCTCGAAGGCACGTCGCGCCTGTCGCCCTACCTGCGCTTCGGCATGATCTCGGCCCGGCAGTGCGCCGTGGCCGCGCTGGAGGCGCTGGCCTCAGCGCCGAATGACGCCGCGCGCCCTGGCGCGACCACCTGGCTCAACGAGCTGATCTGGCGCGAATTCTATACGGCCATCCTCTATCACTTCCCGAACGTCCTGCAGGAGGCGTTTCAGCCCGAACTGCGCGCAATCCCCTGGTCGAACGATCCGGCGCAGTTCGCGGCCTGGTGCGAAGGGCGCACCGGCTATCCCATCGTGGATGCGGCGATGCAGCAACTCGTGGAAACCGGCTGGATGCACAACCGGGCGCGCATGATCGTCGCCTCGTTCCTGGTGAAGGATCTGCTGATCGACTGGCGTTGGGGCGAGCGCTTCTTCATGGAGCACCTGATCGACGGCGACCCGGCGGCCAACAACGGCGGCTGGCAGTGGACGGCCGGCGTGGGCACCGACGCCGCACCCTACTTCCGCGTGTTCAACCCGACGCTTCAGGCGGCCAGGTTCGACCCGGATGGCGCATATGTCCGCCGCTGGCTGCCGGAGCTGGCCCGCGTGCCGGCCAGGCACATCCACGCGCCGTGGCTAATGCCGCCCGACGTGCAGCGCCAGGCCGGCTGCATCATCGGCCAAGACTACCCCGCGCCGATCGTGGATCATGCCACGGCGCGCGAGCGGGTGCTGGCAGCATACAAGACGCGCTAATCTTGAATCGGACAGGATGAACAGGATATACAGGATCGTTCTCGCTTTCCATCCTGTTCATCCTGCATATCCTGTCTGACTTCGGCCTGTTGGGTCAGGATTCTTGCATGGAGGCTTCAATGATTCCCAACCAGTGGTATGCTGTCCTCGAATCGAGCGAAGTGCCGCGCAACAAGGTCGTTGGCGTGACGCGCATGGGCGAGAAACTCGTCTTCTGGCGCGATGCGCAGGGCAAGGTGTCGTGCCTGGCGGATGCCTGTCCGCATCGCGGGGTGGCGCTCAGCACAGGCAAGGTGCTCGGCGACCATGTGCAGTGCCCGTTCCACGGCTTCGAGTTCGACACATCGGGCCGCTGTGTGCTGATCCCCGCCAACGGCCGTAGCGGGTCGATCTCGCGCGAGATGAAGGTTTTCGGCTACCCGACGCACGAGGCGCACGGCTTCATCTTCATCTGGTGGGGCCAACCGGCGGGAGATCTGCCGCCGCCGGCCTGGTTCGCGGATATCGACGGCAGCTTCTCGTATGCCGGTGTGCGCGATCCGTGGACGACGCACTACTCGCGGGCCATCGAGAACCAGCTCGATGTGGTCCATGTGCCGTTCATCCACGCCAACACCATCGGTCGTGGAGGACGAACAGTGGTGGATGGCCCACTGGTCGAATGGCTGGACGAGAATCGCTTTCGCGTGTACGTGCAAAATCGCCACGACGACGGCACGCCGCCGGTGCGGCCGCGCGAGATGCTCCGGCCAGATGTCACGTTTTGGTTGGAATTCATCTTCCCCAACCTGTGGCAAAACCATATCAGCGAGCAAATGCGGGTGATCATCGCCTTCGTGCCGGTCGATAACGAGCATTCAATCCTGTATCTCCGCCAATATCAAAACTTCATGCGCGTGCCGGGGCTGCGCAGCATCGTCAACCGGCTGTCCATGCCCTTCAACACCCTCGTTGCGCACCAGGATCGCCGCGTGGTGGTGACGCAACTCCCCAGGCGCACGACGCTGAAAATGGGGGAGAAGCTGATCCAGGGGGATTTCCCGATTGTGGCGTACCGCCGGCGGCGGGAGGAGCTGATCGAGACGGCAGCCCAACCCCGGTAGTGGCGGGCCTTGCGCCCAGAGCAGGATCGGATTGCCGTCATCCACCTGGGCGGTAGCCCAATCCCGATAGTGGCGGGCCTTGCGCCCAGAGCAGGATCGGATTGCCGTCATCCACTTGGGCGGCAGCCCAATCCCGGTAGTGGCGGGCCTTGCGCCCGCCATCTTGCGCCCGCCGTCGCCCACAAGGGGCTACGCTACGGGGTGCCGGATTGGGCGATCATCCGCCTGACGGCCGTTTGACCAATGGGCGCTGTCGAAGTAAACTTCCCGTCAGACATCCCGAAAATCTACAAAGGGTATTGGCATTCTCCATCCCGATTTCGTCCCGTTCTTGAAGGACAGACGAACACTGGTCGTCGAATACAAAGGCAGTCAACTGCTTACCGGCTCCGACACCAGGGAGAAAACGGCGGTCGGTAAGTTGTGGGAAGCGCGCAGCGGAGGCTCGTGCGTCTTTCGGCTGGTGTCAGCGGAGGATTATGAGGCGCAATTGCGCGCCGTGGCGGGATAAATAAACTACAGTGATGACCCATCAGCGAAAAACAACTCGCCGCGCACCAAACCTGACTGGAGCGTGCGTCGGTCGAGCGTCACGCTGGAGGAGCGCACCAGTGGCGAGGCATTGGTGGTCTCCGGCAGCGCGCCAAGATACCCCTCAACCCATCTGTGCCTCTTGCAGCGTCTGATATTGTTCTGCGAGCAGACGCGCCATGCCAAGCTCCATCCGCCAATCCGTGAAGGCAACGGTTTCATCGAGCTCACCGGCATTGAGTCGTCGCTCGAATTCCTCGGAGCTCATACCGAATTGGCGCTCGAACTCGTCCAAACGCTGGCGCGTCTTCTGCAATCCAAAGGACATCAGAGATCACTCCACCCCGACCAACTCCTCCCCCATGCGCGCCGACAGCCGCGCCCACGCCGCGAGCACGCGGTCGTCGAACGGATCGGCGTCGCTATCTTCGATTTTGCCGTTGGCGTCCAGCCAGGCGACCGTGCGCCGCACCCCGTCCACCCACTTGACCGTGTAATGGAAATCGAGATCGGCTTTGGCGGCCGAGTTGTCGAAGATGTTGTTCCCGTAGAAGTTGCTCCAGGTGGTGAAGGCCCGCTTCGGCGCGACGCGGTAGAGCAGATCGCTGGGGATGTGCACCAGGGCCGGCTCCGGCGCGCCGAGCGCCTGCGCCACGCGCTGATGATACAGGTTCCAGGTCATCCACTCCTCGCCGGTGACGTGATACGCCTTGCCGAACGCCGCCGGATTGCCCGCTGCGGTGACGAACGCGTGCCCCACGTCGTCCACGTGGCACGACACCCACAGCGATGAGCCGTCGCCGTGCACGACGATCGGCTTGCCCTTGCGGATGCGGTCGATGTAGGACGTCGTCCAGCCGAAGGTGTGGATGATCCGGCCGCCCTCGCCGTAGGTGTGCGCCGGCCGGATATGCGTGACGGGGAAAGCGCCGGCCGCGTGCGCCTCGGTGAAGACCTCTTCGCACTGCACCTTCTTCGCGCCATAGTCGTCGTTGATCGGCTTGCGCTCGAAATCCTCGGTGATCGGATAGTCCACGGCCGGCTTGGTGTAGACGTTGACCGTGCTGCAAAAGACGAAGTGCCCCGCCCGGCCCCGGAATGCGCGGACATCGCTCTGTGCCTGCTCCGGCGTGAAGCAGATCATGTCGATGACGCAGTCGAAACGCCCGGCGTCGGCCATCTGCCGCTCGAACGCCGCGAAATCGTTGCGGTCGCCGTGCAGAAGTTTCGCGCCCGCTCCGAAGCGCGGCGCAGTTTGCCCGCGGTTGTAGAGCGTGACATCATCGCCGCGCGCCAGCAGTTCGCGCGTGATGGCCGTGCTGATGAGACCGGTGCCGCCGAGGATCAGGATTTTCATGGCGCTTCCCCCTTCAAGTGATTGCCCTCTGCGAGTGTATGACTGAATTGTAGCAGACCCGACGAGTCGGCGCAATCGTCCGGACCGCAGAGGACACAGAGCAGCCCGCTCTCTTCCGAGGGCGGGCTGTGGTCGCTGCTGGAGTTACCCGGTTATTCGGCCGGCATCTGCTGAATCGTCAGTTGTCCGACGCCGCTGTTGACCCGCACGTCGGCGCGATGCTCGGCTGTCGCATAGTCGGGCGAGGTGTAGGTATCGTCCGCTTTCTGGAACGTGCCGTTGACGATGACTCTGCCAAGCCCACCTTCCACCTGGATGCGCGCCGCCACCCCCTGCGGCACCTGCACGATGATCTGGCCGACGCCGCTGTCGATCACGGTTTGCGACGATCCTCGTTGCGGCACTGTCAGCTCGATCTGGCCGACGCCGCCATGAATGTTGAGCTGCGGGATGTTGAGCTGCGCCAGGTCGAGCACATTGCGGCCCGCGCCCGAATCGATGCGCAGCCGGATCGGGATGTCGCGGCTCAACGCGAGATTCCACGTCTTGTCGGCCGGCCACGCGCTCGCCGGGTTGGCGAACGCGCTGGGCCACGCATTGCGGCTCCTCAACTCGTAGATCGCCGCGCTGCCCGGTTTGTTGAAATTGGTAGTGATCTGCTCTTGCGGGCCCAGTTCCAACGTGCCTTCGATCAGATTGCCGGACGCCTCAGTCAGTGCGTCGAGGTTCAGCGTGCCTGCGCCGAAGCCGATCGTCACCTCAGCGCTGGTTGCGCCGCCGAGCGGTTGGCTGATCGACTGTGTGCGATAGGCAGTCTCGGCTTTGGTCTGCGTCAGCCCGACATAGAGCGCGCCCAGCAAGACGGCCAACGCCAGCAGCGCCGCCAGCAGCGCGCCCCAGGTCGAGCGCCGGCCGAAGAGCAGATCCAGCCCGGCCGCGATCAACAGCACCGGCCACAGGCTGAGCAGCGTCTGCCAGCCGCCCCAGGGGAGCCGCCCCGTATTGCTCAACAATAGCACCACGCCCGCGCCGATCAGCATCACCGGCCAGACGAGACCATGCCGCTCTCGATGCTCCGTCTCCATACCTTCTCCCTCATGCGCTCAAAGCGCCGGATGAATGCAGCCGTCGGCTCGCGATCACGCGCCGCGCGATGGCTCAACCTGCTGAAGGTATCTTACGCAGCGTCGCGAGAAAGGTTGCGTGCCTCAAACCAGCCAGGCCGGCGGCGGGGGCACCTCGACCGGCACGCCGCCATTCCGCAGCGAATTCGCCGCGCAGACGCCCGCCGCGACGCTCATGCGCCCCGCCAGCGGCGGCGCCAGCGGCTCCTTGCCGTCCAAACACATCTCCACGAAATCCCGGCAGATGACCGGATCCGCGCCGCCGTGACCGCCGCGCGCCGGCTTGATGTCGTAGGCGCGGTCGGCGAGATCGCGCCAGCTCCGCGACGCGCGCGTCTTCACCCACACCTTCATCTCCGGCTCCGAGTTCTCGATGCGGCCCTCGGTGCCAATAAGGGTGTAGTTGCGCTGATAGTCGGGTGTGAAGTGGCATTGCAGATACGATGCCTTGATGCCGCCGTCCAGCTCCATAATCATCGTCTGATTGTCCTCCACGTCCACTTCTCGCCGGAAGCAACACTGGATGCGATTGCTGTACGAGACCTCGGTGCAGGTCTCGCGCTCGGCGCAGGTCGGGCAGGTCAGATCGTTCGGCTTGTCGCCGCCGAAGAAATCCAGGCTGCCGAACGCGGCGGTGCGCCTGGTGTAGCGCCCGGTGAGCCAATGGATCATGTCGATATCGTGAGAGCCCTTCTGGAGCAGAAGCGAGGTGGCGTTCTGCCGGGTCGCGTGCCAGTCGTGGTAGTAGAAATCGCTGCCGAAACCGACGAAGTGACGCACCCACGCGGCTTTGATCTCACCGATGGCGCCCGATTCGATGATCTCCTTCATCACGCGGAAGATGTTCATATAGCGCATGTTGAAGCCGACCATCAGTCTCGCCCCCGATGTGTGCCAGGCTTCCAACACACGATCGCAGCCCGCGATGGTGATCGTCATCGGCTTCTCGCAGAAGACGTGCTTACCGGCCTTCAGCGCGGCGACAGCATGTTCCTCGTGGCAGTAGTCGGGCGAGGTGACGGCGATCGCGTCGATGTCGGGTCGGGCGATCAGCTCCCGATAGTCCTCGGTGATGAACGGGTTGCCGCCGTTCTCCTGGCGGAACGCAGCCAGATATTCCGGGACGATATCCGCCCCGCCTACGACCACCGAGCGCCCCTTGGGGGCGTGCCAGTGACGCCACAGCCCGCCGCGACCGTTGACGCCGATCATGCCGATGCGCAGTTGGGTGAGTGACATAGCTTGCGATCTCCTCTTTGCGATCTTGGGATGCCGGGAATCGGAGATGAATCGCGCCAAGTATACGGCAGCTCGATGCATCCGTCAAACGTCCGCCGAGGTCAAGGGTAAGGCCCAGGATGATTTGGTGAATTTTATTGATCTGATATTAAATCTATTTGATATCTATTGACAGGAAGTAAATCTTGTGATACAGTATGCCCTGAAGTGACCTGAGGCCATCTCGCGTCAAACCGAGATGCGCACGAAAGGACGTCAGGGAGAGCACCATGTATCTGACACCGACACTCTGTCCGGTTTGCGGCGATAAGTTGGCGGTCACTCGCCTGAATTGCCCCGCTTGCGACACCACGATCGACGGCCGCTACCAGTTCAGCCGGCTTGAACAGCTCACCCCCGAACAACGCGCATTTGTGGAGTTGTTCGTCCGCTGCGATGGCAAGCTCAATTGGGTGTCGCAGGAGCTGAAGCTGTCGTATCCCAGCGTGCGTTCCCGCCTCGACGAGGTCATCCGTGCGATGGGCTACGAAGTACACGCGGTCCCGCCTGCCGAGGAAAAGCAACGCAC
>JALOOE010000713.1 GCA_025454565.1 Anaerolineae bacterium | reverse complement strand
TCGAAAAGCAGGAAGCCTTCGTTCGAGCCTTCGTCGAAAGCGCCATGCCCCACGAAGTGCAGGATGTGATACTCACCCTGTCGGAGCCTGGCTTGGAGGGCGGCCAGGGTCGGCGGGTTGAGACGTTCGAGGCTGATGCGACGCCGGGCGCTCAAGTCGCCCACGGCGGCCTGGAGGTTGGCCCATTCCCGCTCTGTGTCGAGCTGAGGGAGATCGCGCGGGCTGGCGAGGACGGCCAACACGCGGAGGGGTGGCTTCACCTCCAGCGGCCGGATCGGCTCCGGCAGCTCGAGATAGCGCACCACGGGTGTCTCGCGCGAAAGGGCCAGGAACGCGTCGCGGCTGCGGTCGTAGAGGCATTCCCAGGGCAGATCGGCTAGTTCGGGGACATCGACCTGGCGCAGGCGGATGCGCAGCCCTGCTTTCTCATGGCTCGCCGCGTCCAAGCTGCGGCGCAGACAACTCAGCACCTCGCCGGAGAAGACGGCATCGAAAAGCTGCCTGCCGATCAGTTGGGGCGAATCCGTCCCGACCAGCTCGGCCGCAGAGGGCAGGGAGAAGTCAGCCGCGGCCTCGCCCGCAGGCGAGCTCAGCACGACGGCGCGATAGCCCTCCAGACTGCGCTCGATGCGCAGATCGAAGTTGAGATAGGCTGTGATCCCCATTTGCTGTCCCATCGAACCGCCGCCGGCGCCCATCCCCTTGGAGGTGTTGAACACCACCGACCACTGCTCGGGACGCCCGAGCCTCATCCCAGCACATGACGCCGAAACCACCCCATGCAACAAGCAAGTAGTATACGACTTTGGTACAAGCAAGGAAAGTGAGGGGGCTTACTTTGCAGAACCCGGCGCTGCACTCGAAGAAACCGGGGCCGGGCTGATTGTAGTGACGGTGGCCCGCCAATCAGCCCGGCCAGAGGAACTCATTCCCAGGCGCTCGCCTTGCTCAGCACATCCATCTCTTCGGTGCTCAGCCGGACACCTGCGGCACCCAGGCTCTCCTGCAGTTGCTCGACGGAGTTCGCGCCGACGATGGGCGCGGTGATTACGGGCTGAGACAGCAGCCAGGCGAGCGCGACCTGCGATGGGGTGAGCCCGCGGCCCTGTGCGACTGCTGCGAGCTTGCCCACGATGGCGAAGCCGTGTTCGTTGTAGTAGCGCTTCTGGATCCCGTCGGCGCGTGAGCTGGCGGGGACGCTATCGCGCGTGTATTTGCCCGTCAGGAAGCCGCCCGCCAACGGGCTATATGGGATCACGCCGATGCCCTCTTCTTCGCACAGCGGCTTGAGCTCGCGTTCGAACTCGGCACGGTTGGCCAGGTTGTAGTGTGGCTGGAGAGAATCGTAACGCGCCAGGCGCAGTTTGTCCGATGTCCAGAGCGCCTTGGTCAGCCGCCAGGCGGGATAGTTCGAGCAGCCGATATAGCGCACTTTGCCGGTCTGCACCAGGTCATCGAGCGCGCGCAGGGTCTCATCGATCGGCGTCTCAGCGTCGTAGAAGTGCGTTTGGTACAGGTCAATCGTGTCGGTATCCAGGCGGCGGAGCGAATCCTCGCAGGCGCGGGTCAAGTGCGCGCGACTGAGCCCCTCACCGTTCGGCCCGTCCCACATGCGGCCGCGCGCCTTCGTGGCCACCACAATCTGCCGGCGATTGCCACGCGCCTTCAGCCAGCGGCCGATGATCTCCTCCGAGACGCCACCCGGATTGCCCGGCGCCCAGCGTGAGTAGACGTCTGCGCTGTCGATGAAGTTGCCGCCGGCCTCGACGAACGCATCCATGATGGCAAAGGCGGTCGGTTCGTCCGCGGTCCAGCCGAATTGCATGGTACCGAGGCACAACTCCGATACTTTCAAGCCAGTGCGGCCGAGTCTGTTATAGTTCATCATATGCCCCTTCACGTAGCTTCTGTCACCGATCGCATGGCACCCACGCAATCAGAGGCACAACGCACAGCCCGCCTTCCGTGACACGAATGCGGGCTGTGGAGAAGTGATCAGCTTCCTGGAGCAGCGATCGTAACGCCGATCCAGGAAGTCATTTATGCTTGCAGTCAACGCGGACCAGGGCCGAATTTGGTTTCCATCTTCACCCAGGTCGCAGTGACGACCTCATCCGTGCCTCGGATCCCGCCCACCTCAGCGATAGCGCCCACTGTTGCGCGAGACCCACCGTCGAGGCGCGTGTCCGCGGTCACGTCCACCGTTCGACCATTGATCGTCCACAGTCCGATCAAACCGCTCGTCGGTAGCGCCTCAATGGGGCCACGGAAGCGGACGAACTGCCCGCCCGGCGCCGGGCTGGATAGCACGATGACTTGCATCGCCATGAGTCGATTGTCAATCTGCCACCCGATGACAAGCACCTCCGCGCCGACCACAACCAGCCCCTGCTCCTGAACAATGGCCGTGCTGGCTGAAACCATGACCTGCTTACCGGATATTGTCCATTCGCCGATCAGGCCATGGTCAGGCAGTTTCTCAACCTCGCCCATGAATGCGACCGGATTGCGCGGACCGCCGGGTTGGTTGATGGCAACCTTCAGCCGCAAAGCCAGCAGTGAACCATCTTCCTGGAGTGAGGCCACGGCATGAGCCAACAAACCGATGTTAGGCTGTCCCTGAATCAATGTAGCGCTCTTTACCGCCAGGTTGATTCCGCTGAGCGTCCAGCTCGTAGCGCTGAACGCCTCGATCGCGCCGAAGATCTCGATATCGGGCTGGATCTCGATGCCGCGCACGCGCACCGCGGTCAGCTTCGCACCGTCTCGAAGCGCATACACCTCAGCCCAGTTGCCGATATCCAGAAGGCCACCGCGATCGCTGATCTTGGTCTCGTCGGTCACCGTGATTGTCAATCCGGCGATCGTCCAGTCACCGATGCCGTTCGGGTCAGTCGGTTTGTCCACGATTGACCCTTTGATGCGGATTTCCGGGGGCATGATAGTTATCTTCAAGGCCGCCAGCGTGCCGTCGGTCTGACGCTTCGCCATTACATCGGCCCACATCCCGGCCGTGGCGGCCGGCGATGTCGGCAGGACACGCGTGCCCGCGGTTACGAGGATGTCTCGGCCGGCGATCTTCCATACCCCGATTGGGTAGCCGGGCGACGCGGGCGCCTGAGTGATCACCCCGGAGAATTTCAAGTCGAAGCGGGGTGTCCCCACCGCAGCTTGCGCGGGCAGGGCAGGCAAGAGTGCGGCCACCGCCAGCATGAACACGATCAGCCACGTCTTCCGTTGGGTCATTGAACTGCGTATCATGATTGGCCTCCTGTGAGTTGGGTGACAATTGACGGATGTTCGTTGTTTCGTTGTCTCAAACGCAGTTCAGCCTCCTTCCCGCAGCACGAGCGGCAGATAGATATGCTGTGCCGGTGGGCAGGCAACCACGCTGATGTCGTCCACGTAGAAGTCAGTGGGACTGCTGGCGTTGGTCGTCGTCTGGAAGCGCAAGACGATGGTCTGCCCGGCATATTGCGTCAGGTTTGCCTCGGCTTGATCCCATTGATTGCCTGTCGCGCTGCTATCCACGGTGAAGACATCCTGCAGCAGAGCACTATTGGGCTCTAGCAGAGATAGCGTCAACCAATCGAAGCCGGCCCCTGACTCTTCAGTCGCGATGGCCCACCAAGCTGTCAGGGAAACGCTGATGACGTTGGGTGGCACGATGATCTGTTGGCTGAGGCGGTCATCGGAGTTGTTCGCGCCGCCCAGGTAGGCCCCCCAACTGCCGGTGTGCGGGTAGAAAGTGCTGATCAGGTTATAACCGCCTGCGCTGCTTTGTACCCAGCCGGCGCTCTGCGCCTCAAAGCCGCCGTTTGTGATCAACTCGGTGCAGACCACGGGCACAGTGCTCTGTGCTGATCCGGCAGCGGTTGCTCTGCCGGAAGCCGGAACAGCGTTCAGGGAGAGCCCTGCCGCTATCGCAATGTGCGCAGCCAGAATCAT
>JALOOE010000107.1 GCA_025454565.1 Anaerolineae bacterium | reverse complement strand
TGTCGGCCTCGAACGCGCGGGCGGCGGCGTGATGGTCTACGACCTCGGCAACCCGCGCCAGCCGCTCTTCATGGGTTACTACCGCACCGATGGCGACATTTCGCCGGAAGGCGTGCTCTTCATTGACACAGCAGATAGCCCGTCCGGTCAGCCGCTGCTCGTATTGACTCACGAGCTCAGCAACACGACGACCATCTACGAGATCAGGACGCATTTCAAAGTGTTCCTGTCGATCATCATGCAGTGAATCGACAGATCTTTCGAGTTTGCACAACTCAAGGGTCTGATTCCACGGTTACACAAGGAGAAGCTATGTCATTCCGCACATCGCACCTGATTCTGTTGTCGCTCATCGTCGGGCTGTTACTCGCCGGTTGCGCGCCCACGGCCAGCCCATCCGGCTCGACGGAAAAAGCTACCGCCGGCGAGATCACCGTCTACACCGCGCTGGAAGATGACCAGATTTCCAAGTATCTGCCGCTCTTCAACCAGAAGCACCCGAACATCAAGGTCAACATCGTGCGCGATTCGACCGGCATCGTCACGGCCAAGCTGCTGGCCGAGAAGGCAAACCCGCAGGCCGATGTGGTGTGGGGTCTGGCTGCCACCAGTCTGCTGGTCGCCGACAAGCAAGGCATGCTGACGCCCTATGCGCCGGAAGGCGTGGACAAGATTCGCGCCGACTTCAAGGATAGCCAGAACCCGCCGCACTGGGTCGGGATTGACACCTGGTTCTCGGCCTTCTGTGTGAACACCAAGGAGCTGGCAGCCAAGAAGGTGCCGATGCCGACCTCCTGGGACGACCTGCTCAAACCTGAGTACAAAGGCCTGATCGTTATGCCCAACCCGAACTCGTCGGGCACCGGCTACCTGTCCGTCTCGGCGATCTTGCAGCTCAAGGACGAGGCAGAGGGTTGGAAGTACCTGGACAAGCTCAACGACAACATGGCGGTCTACACCCACTCCGGCTCCAAGCCGTGCAAGATGGCCGGCGCGGGCGAAACGGTGATCGGCATCTCCTTCGACTACCGGGCGGTCCAACAGAAGGCTGACGGTCAGCCCATCGAGGCGGTCTTCCCAAAGGAAGGCTCAGGTTGGGAAACCGAGGCGAATGCGTTGGTCAAAAAGGCCAAGATCAACCCGGCCGCCCGCACCTTCCTGGATTGGGCGATCAGCGCCGACGCCATGAAGGCCTATGCCAAAAGCTACCCGATCACGGCGATGGACACCGGGGTGGCAATCCCGACGGGCTACCCGGCCGATCCGCTCAAACAGTTGATCAAGAACGATTTGGTGAAGGCTGCGGCTGAGCGCGAGCGCATCCTGCAGGAATGGATGAAGCGGTACGACGCCAAGTCGGAACCGAAGAGCTGACGAACTACGGAATCCGAAGGACGAAGGTAGCAAAGTAACGGCGCCTTTCGTCCTTCGTCATTCGGCTGTCGTCGGGGGGAAGGAAATGACCGCCACGACCCCTTACCTGCAAATTCGCAACATCAGCAAGTACTTCAGCAAGACCGCGGCGCTCGACGACGTGTCGCTGGAGGTGCGCGAGGGGGAATTCGTCTTCCTACTGGGGCCTAGCGGCTGCGGCAAGACCACGCTGCTGCGCATCATCGCCGGCCTGGAGGAGCCGACCGCGGGCCAGGTGATCCAGGCTAGGGTGGATGTCACGAAGCTGCCGCCGAGCCGGCGCGATTTTGGCATCGTCTTTCAGTCCTACGCGCTCTTCCCCAATCTGACCGCGGCGCAGAATATCGCCTACGGCCTGGAGAACCGTCGCCTCCCCAGGGCGCAGGTGCAGGCGCGCGTCGGGGAGATGCTGCAACTGGTCGGACTGACAGGATACGAGGCGCGCTACCCGGCGCAGCTTTCCGGCGGGCAACAGCAGCGGGTGGCTCTGGCGCGCGCCCTGGCCATCTCGCCCAGCCTGCTCCTGCTTGACGAGCCGCTGTCGGCGCTCGACGCGCGCGTGCGCGCCCGGCTGCGCCTGGAGGTGGCCGCCCTGCAGCGCCGCCTGGGCGTCACCACCATCATGGTCACCCACGATCAGGAGGAGGCACTGACCATGGCCGATCGGGTGGTCGTGATGAACCGTGGCCGCATCGTGCAGGTCGGCTCGCCGCGCGAGGTGTACCGGGCGCCATCCACGCCTTTCGTTGCCGACTTCGTCGGCCTGATGAACTTCCTACCCGGAGTGATGGCAGCAGGCCGGGTAGCGCAAGTGCGATGCGGCGGCGCATTGCTGCAGGTGCCCGCCGAGTACGTGAGGGGGCACCCCGCTCCCTTCCTTGCTCCTGGCAGTGAAGTGATGGTCGCCATCCGGCCAGAGGACGTCCGCATCCTCCACAATGGCTTCGACGTGACCAATGTCGTGGACACGAAAGTACACGAGGTCGAATTCTTGGGCGCGTTCCACCGTCTGCATCTTCGATTGTCGCAGCCGACCGGATGCTCTCTTGACCTGACCACATATCTCGATCCAGGCGGGCAGGCGAAGCCCCTCCACAAGGGTGAGGAGCTCTCCGTGCACCTTCCTGTGCACGCCTTGCGAGTCTACCCAGCGCAGTCGTAGAGACTCATGATGACGATCGCCTATCCACTTGCCCGGCTCAGGCGCATCGGCCGGGCCACCGCCTCCGAAGAGCGGCTGCAGCAGGGACTGATCGGCCTCACAGTTCTCTGGCTGCTGATCGGAATCGTGCTGCCACTCGCGCCTCTGGTCAGCCGCAGCCTCAGCGACGCCGATGGCCGCTTCGTGGGCGCCGCCAACTTTGTCCGCTACTTCCGCACGCCCGGCCTGGCCTGGTCATTCGGTAACAGCCTGGTGGTCGCGGCGATCACCACTGTGCTGGCGGTGACGCTGGCGTTCGGCTACGCCTACGCGCTGACGCGCACCGCCATGCCAGGCAAAGGCTTCTTTCGGGCGGTGGCGATGCTGCCGCTCTACGCGCCCTCCCTGGCGATCGGGATCGGGCTGGTCTATCTGTTCGGCAAAAAGGGGCTGGTGACGACCGGTTTCCTGGGGCTGGGCGAGCGCCTGTTGGGGACGCCGGTGGGCTGGGACATCCACCTCTACGGAGCGGTTGGCATTATCCTGGGCGAGCTGCTCTACTGTTTCCCACAGGCGCTGGTGATCCTGGTCGTAGCGGGCAGCCTAACCGACGCCCGGCTCTACGAGGCCAGCCATGCGCTGCGCGCCTCGGCGCTGCGCACCTTGTGGACGGTGACGCTCCCCAGCCTGCGCTACGGCCTGGTCAGCGCGTTTTTCGTCTGTTTCACGCTGGCCTTCACCGACTTCGGCGTTGCCAAGGTGGTCGGCGGCAACTTCAACGTGCTGGCAACCGACATCTATAAGCAAGTAGTCGGTCAGCAGAACTTCACGATGGGCGCGACGATTAGCCTGCTGCTGCTGACCCCGACCGCCATCGCCTTCATCCTCGACCGGCTCGTGCAGCGCAAACAGCCCGCCACCCTGACCACCCGTTCGGTGCCGTTCCAGCCCAAGCCAGCGCGCCGCGCTGACGTCGTCGGGACGCTCTACTGCTCGCTGATCGCGGCCGCGATCCTGATCGTGATCGGAACGGTTTTCTATGCCGCCGTTGTCAACGTATGGCCCTACAACTTGCGTCTGACCTTGCGCCACTTCGATTTTCGGGCGGTCGGTGGAGGAGGGGCAGTGGCGTTCTGGAACACCGTGCGGATGTCGCTGTATACCGCGATCGTCGGGGTGATCGTCACTTTCGGCAGCGCCTACTTGATCGACAAGACGCGCGGGCTGCGGTCGCTGACCGGCGCGTCCTACTTCCTCTCGATGATCCCGGTGGCGCTGCCCGGCCTAGTGATCGGTCTGGCTTACATCTTCTTCTTCAACCCGCGCCATTGGCATGTCGGCGGTCTGGCTGTGCCCAATCCGTTCAACTTTCTGTACGGCACGATGGCCATCCTGGTGCTGGCCAACATCATCCACTTCTACACTGTCAGCTTCATGACGGCTACCACCGCGCTGAAGCAGTTGGATGCCGAGTTCGAGGCGGTGGCGGCTTCGCTGCGTGTGCCGTTCTATCGCACCTTCTGGCGTGTCACCGTGCCGCTCTGTCTGCCCGCGATCCTCGAGATCACCATGTACTATTTCATCAACGCCATGGTGACGGTCTCGGCAGTGATTTTCCTCTACCCACCCAGCCTCAGAGTGGCCTCGGTAGCGATCGTCAATATGGATGACGCCGGCGATACCGCCGCGGCCGCGGCCATGTCAGCGCTGCTGATCTTGACTAGCGTCGGCGTTCGGCTGCTGTATGAGGTGGCGGCGCGACAACTTAGTCGGCGCACGCAACGGTGGCGGATGCGTGATGCGTGAACACGTGAGGCATGTGGTTCATACCAAGCGTCATGCACTGTGCCGGACTTGGGAAGTGAGCGATGTGATGGCGCGAAACGGGCGCTCTTGGCGTTTGACGTTTCACGTTTGAAGTTACCACAACTACACCAACCCGATATCGAGCAACTATGTACACCGACAAACCACTGTTCACCCCCGGCCCGCTGACCACCAGTCTCACGGTGAAGCGGGCCATGCTGCACGACCTGGGCTCGCGCGACACCGAGTTTATCCGCGTCGTGCGCGAGATCCGCCAGGAGCTGCTCAAACTGGCCGAGGCGGATGGCCGCGGCTACGAGACGATCTTGATGCAAGGCAGCGGCACGTTCGGCATCGAGTCGGTCATCGGCTCAATCACGCCCCCGGATGGCAAGTGGCTGTTCGTGGTCAACGGCGCCTACGGCCAGCGCATGCTGCAAATCGCCAGGACTCTGCAAATCGCCGCATCGGATGTGAGCTTCCCGGAGAGCTGGCCGGCCGTCGCCGAAGCAGTCGCGATGGCGCTGGATCACGATCCAGCCGTCACCCACATCGGCGCCGTGCATTGCGAGACGACCACCGGCCTCCTCAACCCCATCCGGGAGATCGGACGCGTGGCCGCGCTGCACCGGAAGGTCCTCTTTGTCGACGCAATGAGCAGCTTCGGCGCCGTCCCCATCCCTGTGGCCGATTGGGGCATTGACTTCCTGGTCTCCTCGTCCAACAAGTGCATCGAGGGGGTGCCCGGCTTCAGCTACGTGCTGGCCCGGCGCAACCTGCTGGAGCAGATCATGCGAAGCACACAGAGCGCCGGCTACGCCCGCAGCCTCAGCTTGAACCTGCTGGCTCAATGGCGCGGGCTTGAGGCGGACGGCCAGTTCCGCTTCACCCCGCCCACCCACACCATCCTTGCCTTCCGTCAGGCGCTAACCGAGCTGGGGGTCGAAGGCGGGGTAGCAGGCCGCGCCGCGCGCTATCGTCACAACTACGAGATCCTGATCACGGGGATGCGCGAGCTCGGCTTCATCGAGTATCTTCGGCCTGAAGACCAAGGCTACATCATCACATCGTTTCGCTATCCCGACCATCCGAACTTCGGCTTCATCCGCTTCTACGAGTTATTGAACAACAAGGGCTTCGTCATCTACCCGGGCAAGGTCAGCGACGCAGCGTGCTTCCGCATCGGCACGATCGGCCGCATCTTCGAAGAGGACGTGCGCGCGTTACTGGCCGCGATCCGGGAAACCTTGGCTGAAATGGAGGTCACTCTGTGATGCACACGATCAACCTGAGCCAGCGCGCACAGCGCCCGGCCGGCCCCATCAAGGCGATCATCTTCGACTGGGCCGGCACGACCGTGGACCACGGCTCGATTGCGCCGGTGATGGCGTTCATCGAGACCTTTCGGCTGCACGGCGTAGACATCAGCATCGAAGAGGCCCGCGCGCCCATGGGAATGCACAAGTGCGATCACATCCGCGCCATCACCAAGATGCCGCTGGTTGCCGCGCTGTGGAAAGCTGCCCACGACCGACCGCCGGACGAGACCGACGTGGCCGCCATGTATGAGGAGTTCATCCCGTTGCAGATCAAGGTGTTGACAAACTACGCCGATCCAATCCCCGGCGCGGTGGAGACGATTGCCGATTTGCGCAAGCGCGGGATCAAGATCGGCTCGACTACGGGTTACAACCGTCAGATGATGCAGGTGCTCGCGCCCGAAGCCATGCGCCGCGGCTTCCAGCCCGATTCGATCGTGTGCGTCAGCGATGTGCTGGCTGGCCGGCCGGAGCCCTGGATGGCGCTGCGCAGCGCGATGGAGCTGCGCGCCTACCCGCCGGAGCGGGTAGTCAAGGTGGGCGACACCGTACCGGACATCGAGGAGGGGCTGAACGCCGGCATGTGGACGGTCGCCGTGGCGCTGACCGGCAATGAGCTGGGCCTGACAGCCGAGGAACTGGGTGCCTTGTCGCCGGATGAGCTGGAGACGCGGCGCGAGCGAGCGCACCTCCATCTGGCCGACGCCGGCGCGCACTACGTGATCGACGGCATCTGGAGCCTGCCGCTGGTCCTGGAGGACATCGATGAACGGTTGGCAAACGGCGAACAGCCGTGAGGCCGCTCTCAGACGTCGTCATCATCGGCGGCGGCGTCTTGGGGTGCGCGATCGCCTACTACCTGGCGGGACTGGAGCGCGGTCATGTGCTTCTGCTGGAGCGGCGCACGGTGGCGAGCGCAAACTCGCCTCGGGCCGCCGGGCTGCTGTCCCGATCACGGCCAAAGGCCGCGCTCATCCCGTTCGTCTTAGAGACTTACGCCGCCATCGCAGAACTGGAAGATGAGCTGGATCTGTCGTTGGGAATGCGCCAGGTCGGTAGCCTACATATTGCTAACTCGGTCGCGGCGCGGGCAGACCTGACGGAACTGGTGCGGGTGTCGACCACATCAGGTGTCGCGGCCGAATGGCTCAACCCGACCGATGCCCTGCAGTTGGTTCGCTGGCTGGCGCTGAGTGGGGATGAAGCGATCGCCTTCTTCCCCGACGACGCGTTTGTCGATCCGTACCTGCTGACCCAGGCCTACGCGCATGGCGCCAAGGCACGCGGCGTCGTAATCCGGGAGGGTGTCGGCGTGACCGCCATCCGCCGACGGGGCGATCGAGTCGTCGGCGTAGATACGAGCGATGGATTGGTTGAGGGCCAGGTAGTGATTGATGCAGCCGGCGCATGGGCCGGAGTGTTGGCCTGGCAGCTTGGCGTCGGATTACCGATGGCACCCGTGCGCAGCCAGTATTGGATCACGGCGCCGCACCCACTGTTCAGCGCACGTCACCCCATCGTGCTCCTGCCCGATGCTCGTGCCTACACACGGCCCGAAATCGGCAGCCTGCTTTTTGGGCTACG
>JALOOE010000712.1 GCA_025454565.1 Anaerolineae bacterium | reverse complement strand
CTTCCCTCGACCGTGCACTGCGCGGCGCATACGGGGCCTTCAGCGTGCAAACTTTCATGGGGCCTGAGGGCTCGGTTGGCGAAACACGCCAGGGCAACCGGCTGGCCGATGCGGCCAAGGCTGCGGGGGTCCAGCACTTTGTCTACACCTCGGTCGGCGGCGCCGATCGCAAGAGCGGCTTACCGCACTTCGAGAGCAAGTGGCAGATCGAGGAGCATATCCGCGCGCTGAGCCTGCCCGCTACCATCTTGCGCCCGGTTTTCTTCATGGACAATCTTCGCTCGCCGTGGCTGGGGCCGCGGGATGGCGTCTTGGCTGCCGGCCTCCGCCCGACAACGTCCCTCCAGATGATCGCGGCCGACGACATCGGTGCATTCGCCGCGCTGGCGTTTGCCCGGCCACAAGAGTACATCGGTAAGGCGCTGGAGATCGCCGGTGATTCGCTCACCGGCCCCCAGGTGGCCCACGCGCTCACCCGGACGACCGGCCAGCCGGTGCGTTTCGTCGAGCAACCGCTGGAACAGGTGCGCAGCTTCAATGCCGAGATGGCAGACATGTTTGCGTGGTTCAATGATCACGGCTATGCAGCCGATATTCCGGCCCTGCGCAAGCTGCATCCGGGGCTGATGACCTTTGAGACCTGGCTGCGGAAGACGAACTGAACCCAGCCTATTACGAAAGGACATGAGATGAGCAAGTCAGTTTTGGTTACAGGCGCGACCGGCAAGACCGGTTCCGAAGTCGTCAAGGGATTAATCGCCAGGGGCGAGACCGTCAAAGCAGGGGCGCATACGCCCGAGAAAGCCAGGGAGATGTTCGGCGCCCACGCCGGGGTGCAGGTCGTGCCGCTTGATTTCGGCCGGCCCGAAACCTTCGACGCGGCGTTGGCGGCGGTGGATCGCATCTGGCTGTTGGCTGTCACCGGCGACACCGCCCCTGACCAGGCGCTGATGCCGTTCGTGGATCGGGCTAAGGCCGCGGGCGTGCGTCACATTGTATACATGACCGCGCGCGGGGTCGAGATGGACGAGACGAATCCACTGCGCCAGGTGGAGCACTATATCGAGAAATCGGGCATCGGCTACACGTTCCTGAGGCCGAGCTGGTTCATGCAGAACTTCAGCAGCGGCTTCATTGCGCCGATGATCACCGGCATGGGCGGCATCTACTTGCCGGCAGCCGACGCCAAGACGAGCTTCATCGACGCGCGGGACATCGCGGCGGTTGGCATTGCGGCCCTGACAGAGCCGGGACACCATGGGAAAGCCTATGCGCTGACCAGTGGGCAAGCCTGGACTTACGGCGAGGCCGCCGAGATTCTGTCGCGGGCCGCGGGTAAGCCGATCCGCTACGTCGCGCTCTCGGACGAGGATTTTCGCAACTCGCTGACGTCACAAGGATGGAAGCCGGAGCAGGTCGCGATGTTCTCGAACCTCTTTAGCGGCGTTCGACAGGGCTGGGCCGCCGCCGTTTCGCCCGATGTGGCCCACGTCCTGGGCCGTCCGCAGATTACCCTCGAACAGTTCGCGCAAGATCACGCGGCTGTGTGGCGGTAAGCCGAACACCGATACCAAACGCGCACCAGATTTTCACCACAGAGGTGCGGAGAGGTCCCGGAGTAATCTCCGTGTCTCCGTGGTGAATACCGTGACACATTGTTGAACCAGCACCGGTCGATGAGGGAATGAAGCTATGACTCGAACTCTTTTAGCTCTTTTTGCCCATCCGGACGACGAAGCGTTCGGCATGGGGGGCACGATCGCCGCTTCGCTTCCGATGGGACGTGCGTCACCCTCGTCTGCACCACGCGGGGTGAGGTCGGGGAGATCGCTGAAGGCACGGGCGCCACGCCCGAGACGTTGGGCGAGGTGCGTGAAGGGGAGTTGCGCTGTGCTGCCGGATGGGCATCAGTGAGCTGATCTTCCTGGGCTACCGCGACTCAGGGATGGTTGACTCGGCTGAAAACGCCGATCCGCGCGCCTACATCAATGCGCCCGCTTTCCTGCGGATGCGGGATGAGATGGCTGCGCTGGAGATGGATACCAGCCAGTTCGACCGGTTCGAAGAGGGCGGCGCCCGAGGCTGGCCCGACGATCAGGTCAATGTGGTGTTAGGCTGCACACAAGTTTGAGCGTTGCTCAAAAAGGAAAACAGAATGCCCCATTCGATTTTGGCGATAACCTATACTTGGTGGCGCGGCGATGATCTCCCCTTGCTGCTCCCCCTGCCGGAATTTCGCTGTGAGCGTGTGGCGGATGTGCCCTTATTGGCTGATCTGCACAATTTGAACCTTGCGAAGATTGAGGCACGGTTAAGCGATGCGAATACGGCGTATGTGGCCTATATCGAAGATGAGCCTGTTGGCTACGGTTGGAGTGGCGCCAATTCTGTGGGGGTGGCTGACGTGTTTTGGCCGATAACATCGCCCGATCGTGGTCTATGGGATTTCTTCACACTCGAGGGCGCGCGTGGGCGCGGAATTTATCCCCACCTGCTTCAAGCCATCCTTCGCTCGGAACAAGGTGAAGCGGAAAAGTTCTGGATTGGTCATCGGGTGGATAATTACGCCTCCCAACGCGGTATTGGAAAGGCCGGTTTCCAGTTGGTGAATTTCGTGGTGCTTGGGCCGGAGCGGCAACTGCGGCTGGTGCCGCGTGGAAACCGGGTACGTTCTCACGGTGATCCGCAAGGCAGGCATTTTGGTTTCATTGAAGTGGCGGATGAGGAAATGGCCGTTTTCAACTTTGGCGATCTGAAGGATGAAGACCTTGAGCTGTCTCCATGAGGAGAACACGCCAGATCCAAATACGTCTGACCGAAGTGACAGAAACCCTAGATGGGCTGGCAGAGTTGGGGCAGATCTTCAAAGACGAATACTTTGCACTGGCTTGGCCGGAGCCTGAGCCAGCCCTGCGCCTGGCAGACTTATTCGACAGGCTTTCGTGATGGCTGCCAGCGGCCTTGCCGGAAGCGCAGCGTCATCAGCAGCGCCTGCACGCCCATGCCGATCACCAGACCCCACCAGATGCCGTTCACGCCCCAGCCAAAGTAGGTGGAGAGCAGCCACACGGCAGGTAGCATCACCAACCAGAGCGCGATGAAGTTGACCACCATCGGCGATACGGTGTCCCCCGCGCCCGTCAGCCCGCCATCCATGACCATACCCAGCGTCATCAGCACGCGATAGAGCGCCAGCACCCGGATCGCGTGGACACCCGCGGCGATGGTCGCCGGGTCCTGCGTGAAGAGCGCCATGACCGGCTCGGCGAAGATCGCCAGCAGGCCCAGGAGCAGGCTGGCGATGAGGACCGCCGCGCGGGCGATGAGGTTGACGGCGCGGTCGGCGCGCTCCGGCTGTTGCGCGCCGAGGTTCTGCCCCACCATGGCCGGGGCGGCGCCGATCAACCCGCTGGCGGGGATCAACAGCAACCCCGTCTGCCGACCGAACAGGCTGAATGCGGCCAGGGGCGCCGCGCCGTAGCCCGCCATGAAACGCATCAGGATGGTGTTCGCCAGGTTGGGGATACCGCGCTGCACGACGCCGGGCAAGGCGATGCGCAGGATGCGTTTCATCATGCGCCAATCCGGGCGGGCATAGCGCCATTCGATCCGCACCGCGGCCCGGCCGCTTGCCAGCAGATAGAGTCCGTAGCACATCCCCGCCGTATTCGCCAGCACCAGCGCCAGCGCGGCCCCCGTCACGCCCCAACCCAGCCCGATCAGCAGCGGCTCCAGCACCAGGAACGAGAAGAGTGTCAGCAGGTTCATCTGGAGCGAAAGCTGTGGATTGCCGGAGGAACTCAGCATGTTGCCCATGCTGGGCACCATCTCCATGGCGATCAGGCCCGCGAAGATGACTCGACCGTAGGCGATGGTGGGCGCGAGCAGGTCGCCGCTGGCCCCGGCCAGGGTCACGAGCGACTCGATGAAAATCAAGCCGAGGATGCCCAGGCCGCCCGACGCCACGATAAACAGGATGACCGCCTGCGTCGCGGCCCGGTTCGCCAGCTCATGGTCGCGAGCGCCCACGAAGCGGCTGATGACCGCGGCGCTCGCGCCGCTGAGCGCCATCAGCACGCTGATGAGCGTAATGCGCAGAGAGATGGCGAGCGTTGCCGCGCCGAGGGCATACGGCCCCAGGCGGCCCAACCAGTAGGCGTCATATAAGCCGGGGAAGAATGACAGGCCGGAGCTGATCATCAGCGGCCAGCTCAACTGCCAGATGTTGTCGCGCAGCCGGCCGTGGGTGATATCGAGCGATCGTTGGCCGAAGCCGAGACGTTGACTAAGGGTGCGAAGCGACATGCCGAGACCTCTCCCAGGTTGCCAGCCGCGCTGTCAGCGGAGCCACCTGTCAGGTCTGGCGTCTGGCCTTCTGCAGCGGGGGAAACGTGTACGCGGCACGCCTTCGGGACGGGCGGCGTCGGGACGGACGCCCGCGTGCCAGTGCGAGGCTAAGTATAGCAGCCGGCGGCGGGCAGCACCCGGATGAAGGAGACCAGCTTGACCGCACCCACGATTTCTGTTCAGGTGATGCGCCGGTATGTGTTGGGACGCCAGGGCCTGTGGCCGGGTCGACGATTTGCCGGCAAAGCGGGCACGGCGCAAGCCATTCGCTGCGCCGAGTTGATCCAGGTCGATCCGCTCAACGTCGTCGCACGCAGCCATGATCTAGCCCTGCACAGTCGCGTGGCCGGCTATCGGCCCGCGCTCCTGGACGAGCTCCTCTATCGTGATCGCGTCGCCTTTGACTACGGCGAGTGGCTCTTTATCGCGTCGATGGCCGAGCTGCCTTATTGGCGGCCCATCATGCGGCGGCGAGCCGCGGCCCCGCGCTGGGCGACCTTTGCGGCGGCGCACGGGCCGCTGCTCGATGGGGTGCGACAGGCGCTCCGCGCGCGCGGGCCACTCGGCAGCCGCGATCTGGCCGGCGGCAAGAAGGTGACGAGCTATCGGGCAAGCCACGATGCGGGGCTGGCGCTCTACTATTTGTGGCTGACGGGCGAGCTGATGACCCATCATCGGGCCAACTTCGCTCGAGTCTACGACTTCCGCGAACACATCGCGCCGGCCGAGTTCGATCACGAGGCGTCGCTGGCCGAGGCCGAGTATTTCCTGATCCGCAAGCAGATCGCCTTCCAGGGGCTTTGCCGGGCGCGCGTCTTCGGCGATCTGTTGGCGCGCAAGCTGAATCCCGATGAGGCCGCCGGTTGGGTGGCGCGATTAATGGAGGAGGGCGAGATCGCGGCTGTGCTGATCGAAGGCGATCCGGAGCCACGCTACCTGCCCGCAGCCGATCTGCCGCTTCTGGCTGCGCTGGCGCGTGGCGAGACGCCGGATGCCTGGCGGCCTGTGGGGCCGACGACCGAGGAGGAGGTGACCTTTCTGGCCCCGCTGGAGATCGTCAGCGCGCGCCGCCGGGCGAAGACGCTGTTCGACTTCGACTACGTCTGGGAGGTCTACAAACCCGCGGCGTCTCGGCGTTGGGGCTATTACACATTGCCGATCCTCTACGGCGACCGGCTCGTCGCGCGGCTTGATCCGAAGCTCGACCGGGCGACCGGCACGCTGGCGGTCAAGGGTTTCTGGCTGGAGCAAGAGGTGACGGGCCGCGATCTCGATTTCGCGGCCGCGTTGGGGCGCGGCCTGGCGCGCCTGGCGCATATGGCGGATGCGCGCAGTTTGGATGTCTCGGCGGTCGAGCCGGCCGCCTTGCGCGAGCGTCTGCAGGTCACAGATAGATCGGATTTGTGACGGCGAGCATCTCGCCGTCGCCGCCCCGAAGCTCCACGACGAGCCAGTTGGCCTCAGCCGGCGTTGTGGGCCACGCGTATTCGCCCGCCTCGCCGGCCTGCCATTGGCGAAGTAGCCGGCCGTTGGCGATCAACCGGATCTGCGCGTCGGCCGGACAGCCGGACCAGCGCGCCGTGAAGATGGCGGGCTGCCCCACCGTGTCGCCGATGCTCCAATGTGCGCCGTGACCGTCTTCCGCCTCGAACGCGAGCTGCGGCCCGGCGCTGAGATAAAGCCGGCCTGCACGCAGCGCCTTCAGCAGCGCGGCTTCCGTCCGGCTCTCGGCATAGATCACGTTGAGCCCCGGCCGCGCGGCATAGGCGTGGCGGCCGTGCGTGTCGCTGCCGGCCGTCGCCGCCAGTCGCAGCCCCTGGTTGAGCCAGTCGTACCAGAGCGCCAGCGCCGCCTCGTTGTGCGAGTCGCCGCGCCACGGTCCGTTCCAGATCTCGACCAACCGGGCGTTGCCCGGCATCAGCTCCCCGAAGCGCCACGCACACCCCGTGCAGCCCGGATCGCCCGCCGACAGCGGATGCGCGATGATGAAGACGTGGTCCGCGGCGCAGGCCGCTGCGGCGATGCGCGCCATGCCGCCGTCACCTGGTCGGATCCGCCAATCGATCCACTCGCGCGCGCCCAGGCATAAGGCGTGGCCCCAGAAAGTGGTCAGCTCGATGCCGCCGGCCGCGAGCAGCTCGGACGTGGTCGACACGTCCATTTCGGGCAGGCCGGAGATCGTGTTGTGGTCGGTGAGGAAGACGAAGTCCAGTCCCGCCGCGCGTGCTGTCTCG